>JALXDB010000369.1 GCA_026990615.1 Spirochaetota bacterium | reverse complement strand
AATTGAAGGACCTGAGCTTATAAAAAGAACCAGGGAAATTAACCAAAGTTACGTTTATTTTATACTTCTAACTGCAAAAGACAGTCATAATGCCATTATTTCGGGAATAGATGCTGGAGCAGATGATTTTCTTTCCAAGCCATACAATGAAGGAGAACTCCTTGCAAGAATAAGATCAGGAGAACGTATAATAAAACTCGAAAAAAAACTTGAAGAAAAGAACAGAATGCTGGAAGCAATAAACAGGCGGATGCGTGAAGACCTCGAGGCGGCAGCTCGTTTTCAAAAATCACTGCTACCGGATAAGAGCAAGAAGATTCCTGGGATAAAGTTTGACTGGTACTACAAGCCAAGCACCGAACTTGCAGGTGATATATTCAATATATTTTCAATAGATGAAGACAATACAGCCTTTTATCTAATCGATGTATGCGGTCATGGGGTTTCTTCTGCTTTGATGGCGGTCACACTTCACAGGGAATTTTTACCCGATCCGGAAACCACCACCCTTCTGGTTGAAAAAAACAAAAAAAACGGGGAACTCATCATAAAATCCCCGTCAAAGGTAGCAGAAATTCTGAATTCTCAATTTCAGATAGAAAAGAATATTCAGCATTATTTCACATTCGTATACGGCATTCTAAATATAAAAACTAAATTACTCAAATATGTTTCCGCTGGTCATCCGGGATTCGTTCATATCCCAAAAGTGGGTAAACCGGGGGTTGTAGAAGGGTCGGATTTCCCGATTGGATTTGTTGAAAAGCCCGACTACAAAGAACGCGAGCTAAGGCTGAACAGCGGGGATAGGATAATTGTCTATTCGGATGGAGCTTTCGAGACTAAAAACAGGAACAACACAGAATTTGGTCTTGAAAGGCTTGTTGAAACACTTTCCAAATCGAAAGAGTCCGATTTAACAACATCAATCAATCATCTTGTTGAAAAAATTTCCGGATGGAACGCAAGCGATTACTTCGAAGATGACGTTTCAATACTTGGCCTGGAAATAGAATAACAAACCAAACTATACCCGCGTCAAGGAAGTGAAAAATAAATAAAGAATATTTTAAAATGCAGATAGGCCCAATTATCATAAAGCCCTTAACCGTCATAGACTTTTAACAGAAAATACATTTTAAAATACTAAAGACACAAAGTACAATTATATCGGCTTCATTTCTTGACATATCTCTTTTTAAATAGAATCTTTTAGCTTATCAAATATCCAATCAAATATTCATGTTGTATACACCTTGTTATACTTTTATGGAGCTTTGAATATGAATATCGCCATAATAGGACTTAACCAGTCCGGCAAATCAACAATTTTTAGAGCTGTATCCGGGAGCCAGCCATCAAAAGATGGAATTATAACTGTAAAGGTACCTGATGAAAGAGTTGATAAATTGTCAGCCATCTTTAAACCGAAAAAGACAACCTATGCTACTATCGAATTTAAAGATACAAATATCGAGCTGGATGAAGGAGGGGGATTTTCCTCTAAAACAAAGGACAAAATCAGAAACTCGGATGCTCTCTGTATAGTTGTAAGATGTTTTAAAAACGATGCTGTACCCCATCCACTTGGTAATTTAGATCCCCTAAGAGATTTCAATGAAATTGTTGAAGAACTAATGATAACGGATATGATACAGATTGAAAAAAGACTGGAAAGACTTAAAAAGGAATCAAAACAAAATTCAAAGGAATTTCTTACCCTGGCCAGGCTGTTGGAAGTCTTAAACTCAGGAAAAACATTAAATCAAATCAAAAACATTACCGATGAGGAGAGAAAAATAGTCTCCGGTTTCAAATTCCTAACAATTAAGCCTTTTATTGTGGTAATTAACCTTGATGAAAAAGAAAGTGTTGATCCTGCCCCGTTGATAGCTTACCTCAGGGAAAATAATTACAGCTATATAAAGGTTTACGGAAAGATCGAGGAAGAGATCAATCAACTCGATAAAGAGGACAGAGCAGAGTTTATGAGGGATATAGGTGTATCGGAGTCAATAATCGGAAGGCTTATCTCAAAGGCATATGAAATCCTAAACCTCATCTCTTTTTTAACTGTTGGAGAGGACGAAGTAAGGGCCTGGACTACTCCCAGGGGAAGCAGTGCTGTCGAAGCAGCCGGTAAAATACACTCTGATATAGCCAGAGGATTTATAAGAGCCGAAGTGATACACTATGATGATTTTATAAGGGAAGGTTCATACAAAAAATGCCGTGAAAAGGGGCTCATTCGCACCGAGGGTAAAACTTACACGGTCAAAGATGGGGACATAATCAATTTCAGATTCAATGTTTAATTTATAGAGGCTCTATATTTGAGAATTCCTGATTAACTGGTTATAAAGCTGTAGAATAGTCGTTTACAGAATAGAAGACTCAAAATCAAAATTATATAAAAAATGATTTCTTCAACCTCAATTAATACTTAATCTAAAATGCAGGTAACCTTATAGATACTATTTCAAAATGAAATACAAAGTATGTACTTGCATTATTTGGTAGGTTGCCTCAACGGACATCCACTAATTGTTAAAACTCTTATTAAAAGTATTTAACCAAGTCTTTAAGAATGATAAACAACCCTACTCCAATAAAGAAGGCAATAAATCCTATAGTTAGAAATTCCAGTGTAAACTTAAGAGTTCCGGTTTCTTCTTTTGTTTTACCTGTATTATATAATCTATAAGCTATTAAATTTGCCAGTGACCCAATAATACTGCCAAAACCTCCTACACTAACACCCCACAAAAGAGCCTCCCATTTTGTGGTTATCTTTGATATTAATAGGGCTGCTGGTACATTGCTCATAATCTGGCTGGTAATTCCTGAGAGCAAAAAGATATGTTTAGAATGCAAAAGCAATTCATCGTTGAGCAGTATTTTTAGATTATTTGAAGCCCCAAAAAAACAGAGGAATGTAATAAGAAGAGCGTAATCTATTTTTAATGATTTTCTGTCAAAAATTATTGAATATAAAACTATTATGGGACCAACAATAATAGGTAGAACTCTTAAGATAGCTAATATGAATATCAACAGAAATGGGAGGTAAACGAAAACGGTGCTATTTATCTTAGAATCATCTTTCTTTATAGGAACATCCTGTATATTGTTATTTTTGATTAAAAAAGAAGCCAGTATAAGCAATATTAAGAAAGTTCCTGAAAAGGGAGCCATAACCCTGAAAAATTCCACGGGATCTAATCCGTAGTACCAGTATAGATACAGATTTTGTGGATTTCCAAAAGGAGTGAATGATGATCCTGCATTAGCAGCAACCGCCTCTAGAATTACTATTATATCCCTCCTTTTGATTTTAAGTTTCATTGTGAGAGGAACCATTATTATAAGCGCAACATCGTTGGTTACAAACATCGAGATAAAGAATGTCGATAAAATAAGAATGAGGGGAACATTCTTTATACCACCAATAACTCTGGATATTTTAGAAAAAAGGCCGCTGTTTTCAATTCCCTTTATAACAATAAATAGTATCAGTAAAATGTACAAAATCTCCAAGTCGTTAAATGAAAAGGTCGGAAATTTTTTGATTAGAAGAGATGTATATGCCAGACCTGCAAATGAAACAATTAAAAGCCATTCTTTTTTTAAGAAATCGAGTAATTTACTAATCCAGACCTTCATTTTTTATCTCTTGCCAGTGAGTTTATTATAAAAACCGGGTTTTCCCCTTTTAAGCGAAGTGATGATATCTTTAGTATATACCTTTAATACAGATTTCTCGCCTTTATAAATCAGGACTCGAAATGACATTAGCCCGGTTTCAATTTATATGGACACAAATCAAAATCCACCCCACCCTTGTCATTTCGAACGTAGCAAAGCGAAGTGCATTTTTGAGCGAAGCGACGAAATCTTATTTCAGCGTCGAAATCCTTTTAATTACAATAAAATTTACAAAGATTTCTCACCCTAAAGGGTTCGAAATGACAGCGGCCTTTGTTTATATTTTTAGATACACATAAAGATAAAAGCCCCGCGACATGTCATTTCGAACGAACGAAGTGATGTGAGAAATCTTAACGCAGCGATGTAAAACCCCAGATTTCTCACCCTAAAAGGTTCGAAATGACATTACTCTGTATTTTTAATTTATAATTCATATTTACTAAATACACCACCTTTTGTCATTTCGAGAGAAGCGATGAAATCTTAATGTATCGGCGAACTTTACTACATTAATTAAAGATTTCTCGCCTAAATAGGCTCGAAATGACATTAGCCTGGGTTTAGGTTATTCGAGCCCAAATCAAAAGCCATCTCGTTTCCTGTCATTTCGAGTGAAACGAGAAATCTTATTATTGCAGTGACGAAATCTTAACGAACGAAGCAGTGTACTACTTTGAGTATAGCACCGAAACCTATAAAATATAAGA
>JALXDB010000368.1 GCA_026990615.1 Spirochaetota bacterium | reverse complement strand
ATTAATAAAGAATTATATATAGATTTAATTCGATTTTTATTTTTTTTTATAGATATTAATAAAACGGTTAAGTCTAAAGTTCTCTCTGTAATTGAAAATGGTCATGCCGCAGCCTCTTTTGATATATATCCATTTCTGTCTTCTTCACATCGTTAAAAAACTCTGATTTATTTCATGTAATTTATGCGGCTTTATCTGAACCAGCTCGAGTCTTATACATCTTAAAATGTTCTTTTTGTTTTAATTTTGAACATTGTATTGGCTGCAATGTTTTGTATGTTTACTTCTGTAAAGAAAGAACCGTTAGTTTTGATTTTATCATATAATTGCTTATAATTGAATAAAGGGTATAGGAAACTCTACATAATTATCAGATAATAATTAATAAATGATAATATGAATAAAATAGCTAATAATAGATTGACATATCTTTGTTTAATGTTTAATTGTATCAGGGAATATGTAAGAATATTTTATAGTAGGGCGAGTCTCCTGTAATAAATAATAGTGAGGAAAAAAATGGGTTTTATTGGAGCTGGATTCAGGATAATTAAGGGAAGAAGAAAGGGGAAACGAGATAAAGATCTTGATGAAAAACTAATGATCCTTAACACAATGTCCGAATTAATTGCCTTCCTTAATGTAGAGCACAGGGTATTATTTGCAAACAAAGCTCTTGTAGAATTCTCCGGATTGGATCAAGAGCAAATAAACGGGGAATACTGTTATAAGGTATGGTATAGAAGCAATAATCCATGTGAGAATTGCCCTGTGGACAGAGCAATAAAAAGTGGAAAGCGAGAAATGTCTATCATCGAGGCAGAAGATGGATCGAAGTGGGAAATAACAGCATATCCGATGTGGGAGGGAAAAAGGCTGGTAGGAATAGTGGAGGTTGGCAGAAATGTTACTGACAAACTGGGGATACTGGACAGGTTAGAGAAAGAGAAAGAGAGATACAAGTTCATAGTTGATAATGTTTCTGATGTGATATTTCAGCAGGGAGTCGATTTTAAGGTCAACTATATAAGCAGATCGGTTGAGAAGTACCTTGGCTATACCCCTGAAGAGATATACGAGAAAGATGTACGCGATCTTATGACATCGGAGTCCTACCAACGGGGAGTTGAAAATCTTGGTAAGTTAATTGAGGCTGTTAAGAAGAACGAAAATTACGATATGCCCCTTAGTGAGTATGAATATATATCGAAGGATGGACGGAAAGTATGGGGAGAGATGAAGGTTAAATATTTAACCGACAGCATGGGCAATATAACCGGTATTCATGGAGTTATAAGGGATATAACCAGAAGAAAGCAGATAGAAGAACTTCTAAAGTTTGAAAGGGAACAGCTTTTAAATATATTTAACGGAATAAAAGAGCCGGTTTATGTCTCTGACCCTGTTACTCATGAGATACTCTTTGTTAACAGAGCTATAAACGATCTTATCGGTAGAAATCCAGTTGGAGAAAAATGCTACAAGGCTTTTCAGGGATTTGATAGACCCTGCGACTTCTGTACAAATCCTATTATTATGAAAAATCCCGGAGAAACATATCAATGGGAGCATTACAATGATCTGTTTAATAGACATTACTTGATTTTTGACAGAATAATAAAATGGCCTGATGGAAGAGATGTTAGATTTGAGATGGCAATAGATATCACAAAGAGAAAGAAAGTAGAAGATGCCCTACGGGATAGCGAAAACAAGTACAGAACGCTGTTTGAAAATGCGGGTGATGGGATAGTGGTGACTGACAGGAATGGCAGGATAATTGATATTAATAGAAAGTTTTGCAGTTATTCCGGTTATAGAAAGGAGCAACTAATTGGAAAGAATATTGTGGATTTAATCTGTCGGGATAGTTCGAATAGTTTATATGATACCACATATGATGAAGAGCTTATAAGATCAGATGGAAGTAGAGTTGCAGTCGAGACAACAACTACTGAAATAAAATACAAAGACTCGGAAAGTATACTCACCGTTGTGAGGGATATTTCTAAGAGAAAAAATCTGGAAAGACAGTTGAGTTTATCCCAGAAGATGGAAGCAATCGGCAGACTTACGGGAGGCATTGCCCATGATTTTAATAATCTGTTAACTGTTATTCTGGGCAATGTAGACCTCATACTCTACCAGAAGGATTTAACCGACAGGGTAAAGGAGTTTGCAGAAGAAATAAAGCAGGCCTCAAAAAGGGCAAGCGATTTAATCGGCCAATTGCTTGCATACAGCAGAAAACAGATATTAAAGCCGACTGTTGTTAATCTCAATGACCTTGTTTTAAATCTCGAAAGAATGATAAAAAGAATAATTGGCGAAAATATAATATTTAAACTCTATCTGGATGATACTTTGAATGATATTAAAGTGGACCCCTCTCAGATGGAACAGGTTATAGTAAATATCCTGGTTAATGCGAAAGATGCCATGCCGTCAGGAGGGGAAATTAAGCTTTCAACTAGAAATATCAGCCTTAAAAAAGAAACCTATGTTTCGGGTTACTTATTAAAACCCGGTAACTATGTGGTATTGAGCATTTCGGATACCGGCCATGGGATGGATGAGGAGGTGAGAAAAAGGATATTTGACCCATTTTTCACAACTAAAATTACGGGAAAAGGAACAGGACTTGGTTTGTCGACTGTGTATGGTTTTATTAAACAGAGCGGTGGTTACATATTTGTTGACAGTAAAATTGGAAGAGGAACCACCTTTACCATCTATCTACCTGCCTATTACGGAGTGGTAGAAAAGCCTAATTCGAGTCCCTCTTTTTGGAAAGATGATGATTTAAGCGGGGAGAGTGAGAGAATTCTAATAGTTGAAGATGAGCCCGTTGTCAGGGACATGGTGTACAGCATTTTAAAAGAATGGGGGTATAGCCCATTTGCAGTTGAGGATGGCAGTGCTGCATTAAAGGTATTAAACTTTGAGAAGTTTGATCTTGTAATAACCGATGTGATAATGCCTGGCATGGGAGGAGTAGAACTGGCTGACGCTGTTTCCCGTATTGGGCTTGATGTAAAAATACTGTTCATGTCCGGATACAGTAACAATGAAGCCTTAAACCGGAGAATTGATTCAGAATACAGGTCCTTTATTAAAAAACCCTTTACACCTGAAGAGTTATTAAAGAAAGTAAAATCGATTGTTAAGAGATGAGCATATTTAGGGAGGTTAAAATTGGATCAGGATGATCAAAGTAGGAGAGGTGATACCGAATATAACGTTAAAATACTTGTAGTGGATGACGACCTCTTGATACTGAAACTGATTGAAAATTATTTAAAAAGACTCGGATACAGGGTTTATACATCTCAATCGGGAAGTGATGCCCTAAAAATTGTGGAAACAAGAGATATAGATATAGTTCTTCTAGATCTCGTACTACCGGATATGAATGGACTTAATGTATTAAAGACAATCAAAGAGGAAAGACCCGAAATATCAGTGGCGATGATGACAGGTTACGGGAGTGTAGAAACTGCTGTTACAGCTATGCAGTACGGTGCTGAAAATTACCTTCTAAAACCTTTTAAATCAATCGAAGAGCTTAAATATACTATTGAGAAAATAATAAAGTACCAGCGGCTCAGAGATGAGAACGTTTATCTGAAAGACCAGCTAAATCTTGATTTCAATGTTGGAAATATAATCGGTAAAAGTAAACCCATGGTTGATATATTTAAGATTATTAAAAAAGTAGCCCCAATGAACAGCACAGTATTAATAGAAGGTGAGAGCGGTACGGGTAAAGAGCTTATAGCCCGTGCAATCCATCAAAACAGCCCCAGAGCTTCTGAACGATTTGTCGCTATAAACTGCGGGGCAATCCCATCCGAATTGTTGGAGAGTGAACTTTTCGGATATGAAAAGGGGGCTTTTACGGGAGCCAATCAGAGAAAAAGAGGATATTTTGAAGTAGCCAACAACGGTACAATCCTGCTGGATGAAATAAGTGAACTGCCAATTTCTTTACAGGTTAAGCTGCTGAGAGTTCTTCAGGAATTGACCTTTCAGAGAGTGGGTGGAACAGAGGAAATAAAAATAAATGTCAGAGTGATAGCTTCAACAAACAAAGATCTTGAAGAGGAGGTGAACCGAGGAAATTTCAGGAAAGACCTTTATTACAGGATAAATGTTATTAAAATTAAGGTACCACCTCTAAGGGAAAGAAAGGAGGATATTCCTCTTCTAGTAGATTTTTTTATTAAGAAGTATTCAAAGGAGTTTGGAAAGGCTGTAAAGGGTATAACGAAGAAGGCCATGAATATTCTTATGGATTACGATTGGGACGGAAATGTCAGGGAGTTGCAAAATGTAATACAAAGAGGAGTAATTTTAACTGATAAAAATATGATAACAGAAAATGAAATACCCGAGTACATTTTTTCAAGGGAAAGGATAATTAAACCAATCTTTTCT
>JALXDB010000367.1 GCA_026990615.1 Spirochaetota bacterium | reverse complement strand
GAGAAAAGGCTCGAATAATCAGCATTTTTAATATTTTTCTTTATGAAACGGTAAAGCCTGTTGCTTTTAGTTGATATTGTGCAGCTAATAACAAGCGGGTATACTCCCTTTTTAATTTCTGAAATATTAGGAAATATTCCTGAAACCTCAAGGGGTTTTAATTTTAACGAAAGGAGGCCGTAAGGCACAAGGGCAAAACTCTTTTTATTGGATATTATATCTTTAATAATTTTACCGTAATCCTCGTATTCCTGGGTTTTAAATATGTTAACTGCTGTATCATAGTCTACACTGTTGACATAATTCTTATAGTTTGTAACCGGAACAAGTATATCGTTGTAGTTTATATTCTTCAACCTAAACAATGTGGATTTCGGAGCAGTTTCGGTAATAAATATAGATCTCTTTCCGTTTGATATGATATAACTGTCGATATCTTTAATATCAAAAGATGATATTACTGTCTTAAAGTGTTGATTTTTGAATAATAAGGTGGCCTCATTTAGTATGATTTCCCTGTTTTTTAAATTTCGCTGAAAGTATATAAAAGCAAGATCACCTGACCCTTTATTTTTATCCACCAGAAATGATAACAGGGTGAACACAGAGATAATAACTACAATGGCGAAAATGATCTTTCTCATAATAAAATTAAATTTTTTATAGAATTTCTAATGTCATAAGCATTTCTTGCTGTTATGCCGGGCTCTAATTTAACACTTTTTCTTTATCACTCAAACACAATACTTAATTTAATTAGATATCTATCTATCTTTAGTTAGTCCCCAATTTACCATTGTAATTCTTATAACTTACTGATCAACCGGACGGGGGAAATATCCTCAAAATATAGTTATCCCTTGAGTTTTCGCCATTATTAACACTTGATATTCTTACATAGTATAAGCCACTTTCGAGTATTAATTCACCTGATTCTCCTTCTTCTATTCCATCTGAGTTAAAAGTTTTTATAATATTCCCATTAGAATCATAAACATCCATTTTTAAGTCCACAAGTATACAGGGAGAGAGTTCAAATCTTAATTTCTCTCCACCGGATAGCTGAAAATAATAAAAATCAACATCTCCTTTTGGCGTTATATATCCCTTTTTTAATTCCCCTATCTCAAAACTGTTGGCGTCTGTAAAACTGTTGTTTAGTTCAAGTTCGTCTTCTTTTTCCCAGTTTTTCTTTTTAATATTGATTGTGTATTCATACTGTGGAATACCCTTTCTCTGGTTCCTATCAGTGATTTTTATATAGTAGACTCCCGCATCCAGGCCAATGTTTTTGATTATTTCCCCCTCATCAGTTCCTCTATCATTTACAGAAATAATTTTCTCTTTGGAAGAATTGTAAAGTTCAATTTTTGGATTCACATATGCAGTTGGTTCGAATTTGATTGAAACGATTTGAGTATTTGTATCGTAGATATTAAATCTAAACCAATCTACATCACCAACTGGATTAAAATATCCGCCAACATCCCTGAAGAATTCAATCCTGCTTGATTTTGGATATACATCGTTGGGCTCGGATTCAGTATTTTTATTATCAATCTTTTCAATTTTTAAAATATAGGGAATTTCAGCGTTTCCCTGATCAGGACTAATTGGTGATATTCTTACAAAGTATAACCCCCGTGAAAGACTGATATTAAGGAGTTTTTCCCCTTCCCCCTCGCCGAAACTGTCTCCCTCTCTGATCAAATATCCAAGATCATCAAAAAGGGCTATTTTAGAATCAACATCGGGAACTGCGGATAGAAGTACATTGATCATAGTATCATCTTCATCTATACGAAACTTGTACCAATCGTAATCTATTCTATCATTGCTTTCAGGATTTACAGGTGGATTGAAAAATCCTTTAACAGGTGTATTTATTTGAATCTCATTTGCAAAAACCTGCTGATCGTCAGGCTCGATCTCTATTCCGGCCTCTGGAATTTCTGTTTTTATGGAAAGTCGATACTTTACAGGAAAATCTGTATTTTTTGAAGCTTGTTTTGTCCGGGATATGGAAATAGATACAGAAATATATATATTGTTATTTATTATATCATTTGGACTGACTCCAATGTTGACAAGCCTTTCCGTTGTTTCCTGACTCAGGATTGATTTAATTACCCTTTCCCTGTTGTAAACTTTTAATTCCATCTGAGAGTTTTTATTTTTTTCAAGCTTTATATTAAGAATTAAGATTTTATGATCTTTCCCTGCCTTTTCTGCTGTCGATTTTGAGTTAATTAGAAAGAAATCGATATCATCCACAGAAGTAATCTCTCCTTCCAGGGTTTTGTCAACCATTATAACATTTGCCATTTTTCTTGTATCATTTATTTCTTTCTCTTTAAGGTATACAATACGGCACGATGCTATTGCAAATGAAAAAATGAATGTAATAACAATTACTGGTATAAGTTTAAAACTTTTAACAATACCTTTCACAATTTATCTCCTCCATAATACATTTTTCATAAACTCTGCCCATATCGGAGCTGCAACTGTTCCACCTGATTGTCCTTTACCCAGGCTATATTTTGGATCATCAAAACCAACCCATACAACAGAAAGTATACCATCTGCAAATCCTACAAACCAGGCGTCTGTGTATTTATTTGTTGTACCGGTTTTGCCCCATCCCCTAACATCGAGGCCTGCTCCTTTTACCGCCCAATATGCTGTTCCTCCTTTTTCAAGAACCTTCTCCATCATTTTGCATAGCGTGAGAGCTGTTTCAGGAGTAATTACATTCAGCTTATTTTCAATATCATACTCAAACTCCTGCTTACTAAGTTCTTCTGAATTATCAACAATTATCCTGCCACCGCTGTCTACTATCTTTGATATTCCGTGAATAAAGGCAATCTCTCCCCTGTTTGGAAATATTGAGTAAGCTTTTGCCAGTTCAAGAGGTGTAAAGGTGAAAGCCCCAAGAGCCAGTGAAAGATACGGTTTAAACCTCCTGTTTGTTTCATCTTCTGTTAACTCCAGGGCTTTCGACACAATTTGTATGACTTTCTCAGGGCCCACAACTCTTAACAGCTGTACGGCTACCGAGTTCAAGCTTTTCTGAAGCGCTGTAGCAAGAGTTACCTCTCCGTAGTACCTATTATTGTAATTTTTTGGTCGCCAGATACCTGTGGGCGTTTTAATCTTTATGGGTCTATCTACTATCTTTGTTTCAGGAGTGTAACCTTTGTATTCAATTGCGGCAGCAAAAACAAAAGGTTTGAAAGCTGACCCCACCTGTCTTTTTGCAAACACAGCTCTATTGAACTGGTTGCTGTAGGAAAAACCTTTACCACCAATAAGTGCGTATATTTCGCCGGTATTGGGATTTACAGAAACCAATGCTCCCTCAGGGTGTTCTTTCAGATCAGGAGAAAGTTTTTTTAATTTGCTGGCATGGATTTCGAGCCCTTCTCTGAGTGATTCCAGGGCTTCTTTTTGCATTTTTAAATCAAGTGTGGTATAAATTCTAAGACCTTCGATTTTATTTAAATCAAGGTCGTATCTATTTTTTAGTATATATTTCACATAGTCTACAAAATACGGGGCCCTGTTTTCTTTTGTGTTTCCACGGGTTATTACCGGGAAGTGTCTGATATTCTTGAAGTTTTTCCAGAATTCATCAACTCTGGTTTCGAGATCTATATTTTTTATATACCCCATTGATCTTGCCACACTTAAGACCAGTTTCATCCTTCTCTTAGCCCTTTCAGGATGAATTAGAGGAGAAAACCTGGTTGGATTTGGTATTATCGCTACCAGCAGAGAAGATTCATAAATATCCAGCATAAGAGGTTTCTTATTAAAATAAAACATTGATGCATCATATATGCCGTACATGTAATGACCAAAATATATACTGTTGAGGTAGAGAGTTAGAATTTCATCCTTTGTAAAATGCTTTTCTATTTCAAGTGCACAGAAAAGTTCATATATCTTTCTCTTTAGATTCTTTTTCCTGTTGGTAAACAAAATTTTGGCGAGCTGCTGGGTTATTGTACTTCCACCCCTGACAAATGAAAGGGATTTTAAATCATAGTAAAGAGCTGATAGTATAGCTCTGTAATCAATTCCCCTGTGCTGATAAAATCTCCTGTCCTCCATAGATAGCAGCAATTTAATCATAACAGGCGATATCTCTTTAAGTCCGATTATCTTTCTTCTACCTTCCGAAAATTTGGCAACAATTTCTCCATGGCGATCAAAAATAATATTTGCCTCTCTTATGTTAAGGTCGGGAGTTATCGAAATTTCTCCACCTGAATTATACTCAATATTTTTTCTAAGCTCATAAAGTTTGGAGATGATTTTATCTTTATTACTGCTCCATTTTTTATAGCTAACATAAAAAAGTATACCAGTGTACAGAAGCAGTATGACTAATAAAAAGGTGATTGTAAATATAAAATATTTCATATAACAAATGGGTGCACTTGACCGCCAATCCG
>JALXDB010000366.1 GCA_026990615.1 Spirochaetota bacterium | reverse complement strand
CCCTGCCGAAATACGTTTTGCTCTTTGTTCCGTAGTATATCTTATATCCAACAATATCATACTCCTTATTGGAAACCCATTTGAGATGAACACTTCCATTCCCGGGGACAACATCAAGCAGAATAGGCCTTGCAGGAGGTCTGTCAGGTATGTAATAAACTGTAAGCCTATCCAGAATTGGAGTATACGTATTTTCTGTACCATAGAATTCGGCTTTCCACTGAAAGTATGATGCATTTATTCCTATTTTTTCACCCCTTTTGGCAATTTTCCATTCTGGTTCATTTCTGAGTTTTATGCCATTGGAACTGTAGGTGGTACCGAGGTCGCCATCTCTTTTTACATCATCCCTCTTCTCTTTACCGGAATCCTCATAAGGGAGAAAATAGTCTTTTGAATATCTGTAGTAAATCCTGACTGCGGTTCCCTTAACCTCCCTGCTCTTCCAATCTATTGCTGCTATTTTAGCATTTTTTGTTTTAAAATGGATAACTTTACTTAAGGCAACACCGTAATTTTTGTACTTGCCATCCCCGAGATTCAATTTACCCCTGTAAATTCTAAACTCGTCTATAAATCCCAGAAAACTTCCACCCAAAACCAGAGGGCCAACATTCGTCTCAGGTATTTTACCAATTAGAAGAGTTCCCCCCTCTCTGCCGCTCTCAGTTAACCATTTAATGGCACTCTCTCTGCCATCGACATAGAGTACAAGCATACCGCTTGAAGAATCGTAGTACATTGTATGCCTGTGCCACTCGTAAAGTGGTGTAGATTCCAATTCCGCTATTGAAAAATTCTCTATTTTTCCGTTTCTATCGGTAAAAAGCCCTTCGAATTCCCACTTTAATCTTCCCCTGTCAAAATAGACTCTAAATCCAGAATATTTACCTTCTTCAAATATCGAGGGCGATCTAAAACTTAAAATGGTACTCTCATTAAATATCATCGTTGGGTATAGATAAAAATCGATTGTAAAGCTCTTAAGCCTGCTACCCGGGAATAAAACGGCGCTCTCCTCTGGAATAACTTCCACACGGTTGCCCATCGTCCTGAAAGCACCAGCCCCTTCTCCATACTCTTTTGTATCAATTGAGGGGAAAATATCTGAAAACCTCAGTCTATAGTTGAACCCTTCGATTTTTACATTTCTGTATCGGATGCTATCAAAATGCAGCAGCAGATCGGTATTATCATCAAATTCAGGCTGATTATCCGTAAGCTCCAATCCAAGCTTCCCTCTGGGTCCCTCAAACATTCTAATATTTTTCAGATAAAATATATCTTTCCAGCCGTTTTCTATTCCTCCCCAGTCTATTCTGTCAACTTCACTAAGCCCAACAAAATTATCTTCTGCAGTAATGATGCTTGCAGTTGATACAATAGATATTATAAACAGTATTATAGATACAGAAATGTATACGTATTTAAAGAGTGTTTTTCGCATTTTCCGCCGTCCAGATGGGGTTAGATTACCCGAGTCTCATATAAGTATAATCGGACAGAAATGGAGTTTCATTTATTGCTATATCTGAAGGACTCTTTTCTGAATATAATCGAACAGGATCATTGTTTCCATCAACTCAACATTGGTGCTGATAATTGGAACTACCGTTACCCTGGTCTTGTAGATGATATCACCGGATTTTATTTTAAGGTCTTCAAGAACCTGGTTTTTTGGTTTATCTCCTAAATTCTCAAGGACCTTTAAAAGGGTTTCATTTTCAATGACCTTGCTCAACGGCAAACCAACAATTGTCTTGTCGCCGATATTGAGAAGTTTTTTGAAATGTGAATTTACATAGGAGATCTTGTTATCGCTGGTTACTATCACAAGACCTTTTTCAATAGATTCAGACAGAAAGTTTAACTTCTGCTGGGCCGCTCTTAACCTTTCAACCTTTATTCTGTCAAACTCTCTCAGCTTTTCAATAAACTTGTTCAGCCACTTACCAAGATTACCGAACTCGTCATTCTCCGGAAACCTAATATTGAGATTGAAGCTCATGCTTCTTTCACTTGAAATTCTGTCGATGATTCTTTTATATGCTGTGAAACCGCGCTTTCTAGAAACTGCAAACACAAAAGAACTGATAACAAAGCCAGCACCGAAAAATATTATTACAATTAATCTAAATACATAAATTGTTGAAGTTAAAGATGGTATGTTAAGCTCGTACGTTTTTATCAAAGGCTGTCCTCCAAAAACAATAGCCAGAGCACCAAACAAGAAAAACAAAATAGAAAATGTACTATATATTTTCATTATAGTGCTAAAGGATATTTTCATCTCAGTCCTCCAGATTTTAATCTTTATTCGCCTCGCTCGAAGAATCTCTCCACCTCAGAGATAGCCCTTTCACTTCCAACCATAACCAGAACGTCCCCCTCTTCAAATACATCGTCAGGTGATGGAAAGTCAATATACTTTTCTACAAACACATTTTCGCCATCTTCGGTAACATGGGGAACCTTCTTTTTAATGCCCACAACATTAACACCGAATTTTGACCTTAAGTTTAAATCTCTCAATGTTTTCCCTACAAACTTTTCGTTGATCATAACCTCGGCTATGGTATGCTCCTCGGAAATATCGAGGTGATGCAGTATATGTGTGGAGCTCAATCTCCTGGCCAATCTCATTCCCATCTCTTCCTCAGGTGATATAATCTCATCCACACCTATCAATGAGAGTATCTGCCTGTGAGCTGGAGAGTTGGCCCTTGCTATTATCTTGGGAACCTCAAGTTTTTTTAACAGCAGCGCGGTCAAGATACTTGCCTCCATGTTTTCACCAATACATACTATCGCACAATCAACACGGCCAATATCGATAGCAAGCAAGGCATCCTCCTTTGTGCTGTCAAGTATTGCTGCTTCTGTCACATCATTTTTTATTGCCTCTATTCTCTGTTCATCGTTGTCTATTACAATAACTTCCATACCCTCTTTCATAAGATTTTTAGCTACCGATTCTCCGAAGACTCCAAGTCCGAATACAGCAAACTGTTTCATACTCCCCCCTTAACCTACCATAACTCTCTCTTCTGGATAAGTAACCAGTCTTGTGGTTTGTACATTCTTTATTGCAAGCACCATAGTCAAAGGTCCAATTCTTCCGGCAAACATGGTTATCATTATAATAATTTTACCAATATCATTTAATTTTGGTGTAATCCCCGTTGATAATCCAACAGTTCCAAATGCTGAAATAGACTCAAAATAAATACTAATAAACGGGAGGTTCTGCGTCAATCCAAGTAGAATAATTGTTAACAGAACAAGAATCATTGCACTTACAAGTATTGCAAACGCCCTGTTTACAACCTGGTATGGTATCCTCCTCTTAAAAATTGTGTTGAACCTCTGGTCTCTTAAAATCGTGATTATGGACAAAATAAGTATAAATACGGTTGTTGTTTTTATTCCACCTCCTGTTGAACCCGGGGATGCTCCAATGAACATAAGTATGCTCATAACAAAAAGAGTAATTGGTCTCAAGCTTCCCGTGTCAACTGTATTAAAACCAGCCGTTCTGGTTGTTACCGATTGAAACAATGACGCCAAAAATCTATCAACGGGCTTCAGCCCCCTCAGTATATGGTTTCTTTCGAAGAGATAAAATAACAGGGACCCCAGTACTATAAATGTTGCAGTTGATATTAATACCATTCTTGTCTGAACCGAAATCCTCTCACGCCTACCGTACACCACTCTCCTGGAAAGGTTTAAAAGAACAGTAAACCCGAGTCCGCCCGTAACTATCAGAAATATCAAAACAAAATTTGCCCATACATTTCCAACAGCACGAACAAAACTGTCGCTGTCAAGGGAAAAACCTGCATTGCAAAATGCCGAAACCGAATGAAATATTGAATAGTAGACTGCCTTCCCCTTTATCCCAAAGGTTTTAAAAAAATATGGATAAAACATAAAAACACCTATAGTTTCCACAATAAAGGTTATGGCAACTATAGATTTAATGATTGTGTAAAGATCCTTCAGATTTGATTGATCTAAAAGTGCGGCCGTAGAAAATCTTCCATACAGGCTCATCTGGCTTCCCAGAGAGACCTGAATAAATGCGGCTATTGTCATTATTCCTATTCCACCTGCCTGAATAAGAAGGACAATAAAAATCTGGCCGATTACAGAAAAGGCACTTCCTGTATCCACAACAACCAGTCCGGTAACGCATACCGCCGATGTTGATGTAAAAAGAGCGTCTATGTATCTAATCCTCGACTGGCCCGCACTCGAATAAGGCAGGTAAAGTAAGAATGACCCAATAAGTATAATACTTGCAAAACTTACAATAATAAGCTGCGCCGGATTTACTTTAAAAGAACCCAGGGCAGACCTAATTTGCTGCATTCTGAAGATAAAGTTTATAAACAGAAATATTTCGAGGACGCCTAAATAAAACCTTGAATAGATGAATATGTATTTACTGTTTACCGGTATTCCCTTAAACCGGGAAGAA
>JALXDB010000365.1 GCA_026990615.1 Spirochaetota bacterium | reverse complement strand
AAATAAAAAAACAAACCCACAATTTAAAGAGCTCTGGTCAGGAGCATATGAGAACTGAATTAAAAGTCAGTTTTGATTAGAAAATATTAAAACAGGCTTTATAATGGCTCTTTCTTAATTAAAAGATATAATAACAGGCAGTGTAAATTACTTGCAGTTTTACAATAGCCGGTAACGGCAAACTATTATTTAAATTAACAGGTTAACACACATGTCAACAATTGTTTACCAATGTAATATTTTTATGACATTTATTAATTTTCATCCCCATAATTTACTAAATTATAACGCTTTAACTTTTTATAAAGCCCCTGTCTCGTCATTCCCATTACTCTCGAGGCCTCAGATATGTTCCATCTGCAGGTTTCAAGAACACTTTTTAAATACTCTCTCTCGAATTTGTCGCGTGCAAACCTGTAATTTGTAATCGGTACAAGAATTTTTAAGCTATTTCTTGGTATTTTGTACATATCAAAATCGGGTATATCAGTTTCAGATATTTCTTCTTTATTATCTATAATCGCTACAACATGTTCGACCATATTTTCAAGCTCCCTTACATTACCCGGCCAGTGATATTCCTGTAATATTTTTATGACATTATCGGAAAAAGACCTCACGTTTTTATTAAACATAGCCGCGTATTTCTTTAAAAAATACTCAAGTAGATGGGGTATATCTTCCTTCCGCTCGCGCAAAGGTGGTACCACTATCCGGATTACATTCAACCTGTAATAAAGATCCTCTCTAAATTCGCCCTTTTTAACAAGTTCATCAAGGTTCGAATTCGTTGTTGATACTACCCTTACATCAACCGGGATTTCTTCTGTACCCCCAATTCTCCGTATTCTCTTCTCCTGTAAAACCCTTAACAGTTTTACCTGAAACTCCTTCGACATTGCCCCGATCTCATCAAAAAAAATCGTACCCCCGTTGGCCAGCTCGAAATACCCAGGTCTGGTTCTTGCAGCATCGGAGAACGCACCTTTCTCGTGGCCGAAAAGCTCACTTTCAATAAGTGTACCCGGAATAGCAGGACAGCTCACTATTACAAAAGGCCCCATCCTCCTGTCGCTCATCTCGTGAATTGCCCTTGCTATAAGGTCTTTACCGGTTCCGCTTTCTCCTTCTACAAGAACTGTAGATGGTAGAGACGATATTTTTTCGATCATTCTAAAGAGTTCAAGCATCTTTTTGCTCTTTCCAACTATGCCCCTATAAACAAAAATAGATCCATCCGGTAGAATGTTATTATAATCTTGAACAGGGCCAGTAGTTAATTCCTTGTATGTCAGATAGTTATCTTTCTCATCTTCTACTTTATGGTTTAAGGCTTCTAATTGCCCCTTTTTTAAAGCCCTTTCAATGGACTTTATCACTCTTTTTTTAAGACTCTTTCTTGAACCCGAAGATTTGAGAATATAATCGTTAGCTCCACCTTTAATTGCCCTTATGGAGTTTTCGATAGACCTGCACTCTGTTACAAAAATTATCGAAATTGATCTGTCCTTTTCCTTTAACCTTTCAGAGAGTTTAATTCCATTAATATCGGGAAGATTTGTTTCCATAACAACAGCTCTGTACTTTCTCTGCCCGACCTCTCTAAGTGCATCAGCTCCCCTTTCAGTAACTGCAACTTCAAACCCCCTCTTTTTTAGATCATTAATTATATCAATCCACCAGCCTTTATCGCTGTCTACAATCAGAATATTTATTTTACTCACTTAAAACCTCTATCTCGAAGGGTAAATTGAAACATTAATTACTAAATCACTATTGATGAAAATACAAAACCCCTGAGAAGAACGCTTCAAAATCTGATCAGGAATTCATGAACTGGGTGATTTTGATACCAAAGCTTTAGTAAAGTTAAAGCAAATAGCGTGCCATTAGTGGCAGTATACTTCAGGTAATGTTTTTCAGTAGGGCTGGATAAAATAGAGCTTTTCCGGTTATGTATCTGTTTTTAATTCTATTCAATAAATATAGGTTAGCTTAACCTGAAGCTACTTGATCCACCATGTATCCAGAAAACCAAGAGCGTATTTTGGCTTTATCTTAGGTCGAGCAAATTTATTCCAGTATGCAATCCTGTACACATTGATATACCATTGGGGAATCACATAGTATCCCCATAGGAGTACTCTGTCAAGCGCCCGGCATGCCGCAATTAAAGACTCCCTGTTGTCTGCTTTTATAATTTCTTCGATTAATCTATCCACCACCGGATCTTTGATACCGGCAAGATTGCTCGACCCTGGAGTATCAGCCGCTTTTGATGACCAGAAATCTCTCTGCTCATTTCCCGGAGAAAGGCTCTGCCTCCATGAATAAACAATCATATCAAAATCGAAATTGTTTAACCTGTTAATATACTGCGAGCTGTCCACGAGCCTTATGCTCATATCAATACCAATTCTCTTTAAATTCTTCTTAAAGGGAAGTACAACCCTCTCAAAGGACGGCTGCACCAGTAGCAGTTCAAACTTAAACTCCTTCCCGGTTATATTATTTATCAGTTTGCCTCCCTTCAATGACCATCCTGCTTCTTTCAGGAGTTTAAGGGCTTTTCTTAAATTATTCCTGATATTACCGGATCCATCAGTTTTAGGTGGTTCATACTCTTTTGTAAAGACCTCGTCAGGTATTCTGCCCCTGTAGGGATTGAGTAGTTTGAGCTCTTCTTTCGAAGGAAGTCCTCTTGAAGCCAGATCGGAGTTTTCAAAATAACTCTTTGTTCTTTTATATGAATTGTAAAAAAATGTCTTATTCGTCCATTCAAAATCAAACGCATAGGCAAGAGCTTCTCTGACCTTTCTCTTCCGGAAAATTTGACGCCGTGTATTATACACAAAGGCCTGCATCCCCACAGGGTTGTTGTTCGGAAGTTCTTCTTTGATAATTTTCCCCTGTTCAAATGCTGGTCCCTTATATGCCGTTGCCCAGACTTTGGCAATATTTTCAAGCCTGAAATCATATTCACCAGCTTTAAAGGCCTCAAGAGCAACAGTTGCATCTCTGTAGTATTCATATTTGATTGTTCCAAAATTGTACCTGCCTTTATTCACCGGGATATCCTTCCCCCAGTAATTTTTAACAAGTCTGTAGGTTATAGATCTGCCGGGTTTTACATCGGAAATTTCATAAGGCCCGCTACCCATAGGAGGCTCAAGTGTGGTTTTATTGAAATCACGGGAGGAATAGTATTTCTTTGAAAGCACAACAAGCTGGCCAACTATAAGGGGCAGTTCCGAATTTTTAACGCCCTTTCTGAAAACAAACCTGACCTTATTCTGCCCAATTTTCTCAGCCCTGACAACATCATGATAGTAACTCCGATAAAAAGGATGGCCTTTTTCCATCAAAATATTAAAAGTAAAAACTACATCATCGGGGGTGATATATGAGCCGTCATGCCACCTCGCAGAAGAATTTATTTCAAAAGCCACCCAGCTGTTATCTGAAGGCACTTCTATCGTTTCTGCTACAAGTCCGTACTGTGAAAAGGGTTCATCGGCAGAGGATTCCATTAAAGTATCAAATATAAGACCAATGCCTGCCGCCGGAACTCCTTTTAGAATAAAAGGGTTTAAGCTATCAAATGTACCTATTGCAGAAAGCCTTACCTCTCCTCCTTTCGGTGCATCAGGATTTACATACTCGAAATGTCTGAAACCTTTACCGTACTTTAAACTACTTCTGAGCGCTATTCCGTAAGAACTGTACACCCTCTGGGCATATCCCTGAATTACACTGACCCCCAAAAAGATTATAAGAACAGTTAAGATCTGCATTAATTTTTTCATAATTTCACCTCTGTAATCTGCATTATGTAAAACAACACCGTAATAGAATTAGAATACCAGATAGACTTTAAGTGTCAAGTATTACCTTAATTCAATATTGAAATTGTAAAATAATTTTTTCCAGTGATCTTTTCCCCAGTATCTAAAATGCCATGGTTCGTAGGTATAACCTGTAACATACTGTTTATTTTTTGGATAGGTTAAAAATATTCCATACCTCCAGGAATTCTGCATAAGCCACAGATACGCCGATGTATACTGAAAATTTTCTGAAAGTCTATAAGCGATCTCGGGGCTAGTAAGATCACAGGCTGTCCCAAGCTGGTGTTCTGAATGACCGGGTTTGGCCACAGAGTTCTGAAAAAGCCCGTGTCTTTTAATAGCCCGTGTGTACAGTCCGGCCTGATATCTGGAGTCTCTAAAAGCTGATATCACCTTGATAATGACACCATTTTTTTCAGCATCATCTATTAAAGCCTTAAACATTCTATAAGCTTCTTCACGCAGCTTCATACTGCGCCATTTATAGCCCATGGCTTTGTAGCGGCCTTCAACCGCTACAAGATCGTTCGGTGTATAATCAAGCGGTATACCAAAATACTTGTTTATTCTCGCAGACCCAATCTCAATATTTCCATCCTCATCAATGGAAAATCTTTGCATTTTTGGCGAATACAGGAATCTTCCCGGCAAAAAAAATTGCCTATCTCCTTTTTCACATATGAACC
>JALXDB010000364.1 GCA_026990615.1 Spirochaetota bacterium | reverse complement strand
AACAAAGGATGGATGCAATACTGAAATATTTGAAAAATTTAAGAGTGTTGCTCCACCAATGTGCTGTCCGTGCCCCTTCTTAACTGCAATATATCAGGTTTCAAAGGTTGCTGCAGGGCTGGCTCTACCCAAAGATATTATTATAGAAATAAAAAAAGATGAGTAGAACTTTAAACTGACAGGGTTCGTTGAATTATACAGGCTATTAATATTCAGGCTGAACATCGAGTTTTTATTTGGCAACTTTATTGAATTGTGTGGTAAATTAACTCGCCATTTGTTTGTTTTACAATGAACTAGAAACTCAAATTTAGTTCTATCAAATATTTTTTGATAGTTGTATGGCCTTAACGATGCTTTATAATTTGTGCAATTTCATTGTTTCGTTGTAAAACACAGGATTTTATTGCGGCGGATATATGTTCAAGAGAAGCTGAATGGTAACCCATTAAACCCTATTAAAAAAGCATTAATCCAATTAACAGAGGGGTTGAGGTTTTTAGGGCCTTCCCGCAGTAGAAAAAGAATGTTTATTCAAAGCTGTAGTATCCAACCTTTTTCAACTTCTTGGAAAGCTTAACCTCACTCTCTTTGTAGAAGTCCAGAATCTCCTGGTTGAAAACTTTAAAGAAATCGCCATTGGTGAGGTTAAGTATATCCTCATAGGTTATATATTTAAAATAGAACCCCTTTTTATTTCCGTAGGGTATAACTTCCGGTTTTTCTGTAATAAGAAACCTCTCGTTGTCTTCCGTTTCGTACAGTTTGACCATTTTGCTTGAACCTATCAGCACCTCTTTTGTTTTAAGGGAAATCCTCAGTATCAGGTTGTTTGTATAGAGGATGGAATCGCTTATGACCATAGTTATATATTTGGGGCCGTATTCTGTTATATAAGCCGAAAACAGCTTGTTTAACTTCAGCCCGAAGTTGGGTTTTTCGCTTGGAAATGAATGCTGATTGTACTTCATAATGTTACCGCGTCTTGTTTTATTTATTTGTAAATTTGTTGGCTGTATGATTCTCTTAGCCCTGGATTCTACCGTATTCCTGCCTTTTCCTTTGTCAGGAGAACTGCCAGAATCTCCAAATCTGGCAAATCCCTTTATTATATTTTCATTTTTTTGATTCAAATTATCAAGTCTTTTTTTTATAGATTCAAGTCTATTTGATATATCTGATATAGATTTTTTCAGCTCTGAGTAAACATCTTTCAGTTTTTCTGATAATTTTTCTGTTTCCTTTTGGGTGATAATTGTTTCTTCTACTATCTTATAGATATCTCCCCTCTCTTCTTTGCTTAGATTTTCCGCTATAGAAAAGAGAGGCATAATCGTTTTTTTAACTATACCAGTGGGTTTATATTTTCTTAAAAGCTCGATTACTTTCTTCTGGAATTCACCTTTTGTCATTTTCTTTTTTAGCCTCTGCTATTAATATATCATAAACTTATCTAAAAAACAAAAATTTTGAATATTACCCTTTATCATATTTTCTCATCATTTATCTGGAATTGCAACCTGTTTTTGCAATATTTTGGAGTTGCAGATTCTTAATTATATATAAATGGGGAGGTTTTTATGCCGGGCAATTTAGGGGAGCCAAAGTTTAGAGAAGAAGAAGCATCACCTTTGAGAAAGGCTATTGCAGGCAAGATGGTAGAGAGCAAGAGCACTGTACCTCATTTCTACCTTATGGTTGATGTGGATGCTCAACCAATCATCGATTTCAGAAACAAATTGAACGAAGAAGGTGATGTAAAGGTCAGCTACAACGATATTATAATGAAGGCTATAGGAGAGGCTTTCAGGCGATATCCGCAGTACAACGTTGCCTATGTTGAAGGTAAACTTCACTACTACGAAGAGGTAAATGTAAGCCTTGCGGTGGCGGTGGAGGGAGGACTCCTTACCCCTACTGTAAGGAATTGCGACACGAAAAGCATCTATGAAATAGCGGAATCCAGCAGAACCCTTGTTGAAAAGGCGAGAAATAAGAGAATAAGAGCTACCGAACAGATGGGCGGGGTAATAACACTGACAAACCTGGGTATGTTTGGTATAGATGAGTTCATAGCAATCATCAACATCCCCCAGTCCATGATTCTTGCGGTTGGGGCTATCAGGGATGAAGCTGTTGTAAAGGATGGGCAGATTGTCGCCGGCAAGCGAATGAAAATGACCCTTTCAGTTGACCACAGGGCACTTGATGGAGCAATGGCATCAACTTTTTTGATGGAGCTTAAAAGGCTTATTGAAGAACCTGAAGAAATCGAGCAATAATAAAACTTTCTGAGTTATTGCAATATACGGGGAGTCCTGTCTTGCTAAAAGTTGTTTATGTGCATTACCATATGAGGTCAGGGGGGGTAACTTCGGTTATCCTCAGGCAGATTGGAGCGTTGAGGGGCAGGGTTAAACCCCTGCTTATTATAGGTGAACCCCCCGAAGTCGAAGTAAACTGCGACTATTTTGTTGTTCCATCTCTGGCATACGACAGGGACAGAACAGATAAGACGCCACCGGATGAAACAGCGAAGACCCTATTTGAAACGGCCTGTTCATACTTTAATGAAAAGCCTGACATTTTTCATATCCACAATCCCACCCTCGGGAAAAATAGAGATTTTATCTCCATGATTAAAAAGCTTGATGGGCTTGGTGCCAATCTTTTTCTTCAGATTCATGATTTCGCGGAGGATGGCCGGCCCGAAAATTACAGACCGGAACCCTATCCTGAAAATGTGCACTATGGAGTGATTAACAGCCGGGATTATAACTACTTAATCCTGTCCGGATTGAAAGAGAAAGGGCTACATCTTATACCCAACATAGTAGAAGTTTCGATTGATAGGCCGGATAATCTTAGTGGCAAACGGCTTGTTCTTTATCCCGTGAGGGCAATAAGAAGGAAAAACATAGGTGAAGCCATAATGCTTTCCCTATTTCTGGATAGCGGGGACTATGTCGGTATTACTTTAAGGCCAACATCCGAGATTGACATGAAAAACTACAACATGTGGGTGGATTATGTGAAGGGAAAGGGGCTTAATGTGGAGTTTGACCTCGGTATTAAGAGAAGATTTCTCGATGTTGTTGGCGATTCAAAGATGATGATAACAACCAGCATAAAAGAGGGATTCGGAATGTCATTCCTTGAGCCCTGGATGTTTTTCAGGCCCCTTGCAGGAAGACTTTTGAGGGATATATGCAGAGATTTTTTAGATAGTCGGGTTGACCTTGGATTTCTGTACGAGAAGTTTTATGTTTCTTCCGGTGAAGTGGATATTAAAGATTTAAATGATAAACTTGTTGAGTGTTACCTGAAGAACCTTACCAGATTTGGCCTCCATACGAACAGGCTGACTTTGGAGTCTGAGGTAAAAGAGCATCTATCCGGCGGACTGGTGGATTTTGGAATTCTGAATGAAGATATGCAGAGGGATGTTATAGATGGTATTCTAAGCGGCAAAATTGAAAAGAAAAAAATATTTGACCTTAATCCAAAAGTTTCTAATCTTAAATACTCAGATAAATACGAAAAAATCGTTATAAACAATAGAAGTATTATTAAAGATAAATATTCATCAGAAAGAATAGCGGAACTTCTGATTGGTATATACAGAAAAGTTTTAGCTGTACAGGTGAAACATTCTATAGATAAAGATAGGCTTATAAAACTGTTTAACTCGGTGGATAACCTGAGTCTTTTACTATGTCAGTAGATAAGTCCAGTAAAAAGATGAGCAATAAAAATGTTTTTAAAAGAAAAATGTATTAAAATTATAAAGCGTAATTCAAAACCCGTATACCCTGATCCTCCTGGCATAACAGGAAAAGGAAAAATTGAGGGGATTAAAGCTGTTTTGTTTGATGTTTACGGCACAATGTTTGTCAGCGGGTCGGGAGATATATCTGTATCCGAAAAAGAGGCCCATATTGATGAGGTCAGGCGAGTTTTGGAAAACCACGGTATAGAGAAAGACCCCGCAGATGTCTATAGACGCTACCTGGAAGAGATAGAAAAAGAACACAGTAGACTCAGAGCCTCGGGAATTGATTATCCCGAGGTTAAAATTGAAGAGATATGGGGGAGGGTCCTTAAAGTTGGAAGAAGAAAAGCTAAGTTAATATCCGTGGAGTACGAATCGATTGTAAATCCTGTCTGGCCTATGCCGGATCTAAAGGATGTGTTGAGCTTGTTGAAATCAAAAGGGATTATCATGGGTATTATTTCAAACGCCCAGTTTTATACCGGTCTTCTCTTTGAAGCTATGCTGGGGGAAAGGTTTAGCAGGCTGGGATTTTGTAAAAAACTGGTGTTGTACTCGTATAAACTTGGAACCGCCAAACCATCGGAGAAGATCTTTTTAGTGGCATCTGATAGATTAAGCCAACTCGGTGTAGCCGAAAGAGAAGCTGTTTATGTGGGCAACGATATGCTTAACGATATTTTGCCGGCAGTTAAAACTGGATTCAAAACGGCTCTGTTCGCCGGGGATAAGAGGTCTCTGAGATTGAGAGAAAATGATAAAAGGT
>JALXDB010000363.1:281-14846 GCA_026990615.1 Spirochaetota bacterium | reverse complement strand
AAAACAGATTTAGTTTTAATTTTTTAATTATGATAAATTTAATATTATTACTAATTATATAATTGAAATATTAAATGTCAAATAATTTTTAAGTATTTTAATAAAGATTGCTTGATTAAATCAAAATTAAATCGGCTGATGGTTTTTATACAGCACTATCGGAGCTTTGACAGTAGTATAAAGACTCGTTGTACATGTTGAAAAATGAAAATTGATGTATTCATAAGTAGTCGAATTCGGCAGAAATAGGTCTGGTTTTGCATTTGTATATTTATTTTTAATTGGAATTACATAACCATAACATCTTTAAGGCATAAGCTGAAAATATTTGTTATAAATGTTTTTAACCATGGCAAATCTGGTAATCTGATGCAAGATGGCCGGACTTAGGTAAAAGATTTATTAGGCCAGATACTGTGTAGCTTCATTCTGACAGCATACTCTGTACAACACTTCTACCGAGTAATACCTTGTGCAGCCTGTTTTTTGTTTCCTCAGGAATCTCTAAAAATTTTACACCTATATCTAGGGTTTTTAATCTGTATATTCCGGTTCCATTCAACTCCTGTTTTCTAACTATGATCCCTCTTGCCTCCTGAATACCGAATATTTTTAGCTTTCTGCAGTCTATCAAAATATTATCCCCGATTTTAAAGTTTTCAGCACCCTTTTCATGCATTTCTATGCCTATTCCGCCTTCGCCGATGCTCTTGATGAGGGCTGCACTTCTTCTTTTTTCATCTATCTTTCTTATGCTTCCTATTTTTGCAACTATAACCCTTGGATGCCTCCTTAATTTTTCAAAGTCTGGATTGAGTTCGTAAATTCCTTCCACTTCGGAAATTTCTTCATCTATGAGAGCCTTTGGACGTTTTGACTGGGGAATTTTAATCCTGTATGTATATACTTTTGATTCAATTCCGCTTTTTTCATCAATGTATACCCTGTTATCAAATGCTGCAGCCTGTAGTCTTGCCGCCCTGTTTATACAGTTTCCCACAAGGGTAAACTCCCTTCTTGATTTCGGACCCATAAACCCGGCAAGAACAGACCCTGTACCGATTCCGATTCCAATCTCCAGTGGTGCTTCCCCTATACTAACAAGTTCAGGGATTAGCCTGAACATGCCTATGCGTATCTCAATGGCGGTTCTTATCGTGTTGTACAGATCCATCTTTTTCTCAAGAGGCAGTCCCCACACTGCCATCATCCCATCCCCTAAGAATTTATCCACAATGCCATCGAATCTGTGAACAATAGACACGAGCAATCTAAAGTAGAGATCGAGAATCTTGTGTACTTTTGTAGCATTTTCTCTTGCAAGGAGGTGACTAAACCCTCGGATATCAACAAACATAACGCTTATCTTTTTGTATTCACCCATATCTTTAATCTGAATATTCTGGGTTTTTAACCTCTCGGAGAGATCGGGAGTTATATAGATATTGCACATTTGGCTGTCCTTCTGGTTGTATAAGCTGGAAATACTTCTTCATATTATAGGATACAACAACGGTTTTATCAATTATATCAATTTAAGAAACTAAATCATTCCGGATATATGCGGAGGGTAGAGCCTGGAATTTCCTGTAAGATTAATAATATTCTGGTCACGGATTCTTTTTGCGTAGGGCCAATGTTGGGTTTTCATAATTTAAGGATAATGTTAATATAATATATTCATATCGTAATAAATACATGAATATAATCCGAAATTCGGCGGAACTATGATATCTTTAAGCGCAGAACCAAAATTATTCTTCTCAATCTCATGTTTTGATCTAAGATAGGTTCTACGGGCATTTTTATTTTTATAATATTATGGTATTTTGCTCATTTCAAATTGGTTGATAATAACTGAAACCACTTTCATCATATTTACATATTTTGCATATATAAAGAGAGTTCACTTCATACATCTTCTGGATTAGTCCTGCCCAGCTTTGTTTTGAAGCTTTAGATAGTATAGCCGCTATATTATGATCAGAGGTATAAGAAGAGTTCTCTATAAGTGTAATATTGTATTTAAAGTTTAAAAGGCCCGTGTCTTTACCACTCTTTCTTTTTGTTCCACTGGAATAAAGCTTTTAGTCCCGTGTGAGATATTTATACTTAGAAGAAAAATTCCGTACAGGCTCTATAAAATAGTTTTATTTTGCATATTTACTCTAACAAAAATCTATTTAATCCTTGTTTTAGAAGAAAAATCTTTTTAAAACGAATGAATTTTCTTTTTCATATAAAATTGGTGAGAAAGCAATCCTGCTTTAATTTGGAGGAATCTTCCCACCAAAATTAAGACAAAAAACAGGCCCTTAGTATGGCAGGAATGCCAGATGGAGGGAGGAGAAGATTAAAGCTATCTTAATATATATTAAGTATAGGAAGTACCGGCTTAAAATCGATTTTAGGTGTCGCATATTAAGTAACTTTCTTTTCATTATCTTTCCTTTTCTATACTAAAAATATCTCTATTTTATAAGAAACTTATTTAAATTGGTAGAAATATCTGGATCTTATAGGCCAGTGTAGTAAACCCCTCAGGAAAAGTCTGAAATTTTCAGTCCTTCGGGGTAATAACAATTTTTTACCATAAAGGATCAGTTGACTCTATTCAAAAATATTAAAAATGAACTGCAGTTAAATTGATTATGTCGAGCGAATTTCGAGTTTTTATGACTAGATAAAATTACAACCTCCTTATGATATGATATAAAAAAATTAACCAAAAACATACATATCCAAGGGGGTTGTATATGAGTAATAAAGAACTCATTATTCTTTTTACATTTGTTGATGATTTTTTCAAGCTCTTTTTAATTGTTCTTTTGGAAAAAAACTTAGACATTTCTGTGAAAATAAACGAGGCCCGAAAAAGAGGTTGGCACAGTCTGAAGTAGTAACATTGAATCTTATGCGGTTTTATATAAAAGTAAAGGATTTAAAAACCTTTCATAGGATTGTAGCGGGTCAATACAAAAGTTATTTTCCCTGATTGCCGAACTATGAAAACTTTTTGAAAGCGACTAATCGATCGGGATTGTTCATAATCATATTGTTTTTAAATTTATTCTCGTACCCTAATCCTGTGTGCTTCCACAAGAAGCAACTTTCCCTTATAATACTCCATATCAGGATGTTTACTTAAATACCTTTTTAGAACTGTAAGAAGGGATGGAATTACTTCAGGATGATTTCTTACTTGAAGTGAAATAATCCCTTTATATTTTGCTGGAGGATATCTCACTATATCAGAAAAGTCGCCATTTAATGAGATCAATATTGAATCAAGTTCTTGAGCTTTTAAAATAACCACTTCATCAGGAGAATCTGTAGGAATATGATCCTTCAACCAAAAAACTGTATACCCTTCCTCTTTAAGTGACTGAGTTATGGAACGAGAAATACAGTGATCAGCAAAAAATCTTAGGCTCATGAAATCGTTACCTCAAACTCTGCAAGGTCTCGCGCATATTCTAAGCATGCAGTAATCTGTTCCTTTGTAAGATCGGGAAACTCTTTTATTATATCCTCTACTTTTTTCCCAGCAGCCAAATACCCAAGTACAAGACTTACTGGAATTCTCGTTCCTTTGATCCTTGGTTTCCCCTTCAGTACATCAGGTGTGCTTACTATATATTCTCTCCAATCTATCCCCACGGTTATACCTCCTAAAAAATAATTACTCTCTTTTAAATAAATTACCATATTTATTCGATTATCTCAAAGAGTTTAAATTATAGAAATGGTGGTCTCCTTGCCACCAATTGAAAAATACTACAGGCCTGTTTTTGCTCTTTAAAATCTTTTCCCCTTTCACCTCTTCTACCTAAATGTTTTTATTTTAATGACATTCCTATTTGTAGTGATTCGCTTTTAAGTTTTACCTCATCATTCGATATTACAAAATCTATATTGTTCTGGTTTAAACGAAGTCGGAGTTAATAATTAATAATAACATATAGAGAAATATCTTGATCTGGTACATGTAATACCAATTACTTTAAAAATTGATATGGTCTATCCCGGTGAGGCATATATTGCTGTAAAGGGTAAAAAAAATAAGATGATAGCAGACCTGGGTAAAGTCTAAAAATTTCTCTAAAATTGAAAATGGTCATGCCGCAGTCTCTTTATATATATCCATTTCTGTCTTCTCCCCATCCATATAATCTCATATTAGTGAGTAAAAACGTTTATTAAACCATGTTAGCTGGATTCCTTATACGGAACTACAGGATGTTGAGCGTGCAATCAAAACCCAGCCGGTTTATTATAATTGTTATTTAAGAATTCTGTTTTTTATATCTTCCCACAAGGAATTGTGTGTACTTCTTAAAGAATCACAATTTTATTATGTTTGCTGTTCCTAAACCTGCAATGAACTTTATGGCTTTAAGCCGCCATCTGCTTCCGCTTCACTCTCAATAGCTGCTCTGAAAGAATCTGTCTCTGCTTTTTCATCAACTTCGAGTATCCTGTTGCCCGAGAATATTATTCCCCATGCGCCTGTTGGAGCTGTAAGGAGAATACTGAGCACAGCCATTGTGAGTATTACTTCGCCGGGGTACGTGTTCATACCTGCTGCCTTCATAGCTGCAAGGGGAGCAGCTCCTATGGCCGCCTGCACGGTTGCTTTCGGAATATATGATATAACTATAAAAATTCTTTCTTTAATGGTGAAGTTTGAACCTATGAGGCAGAGGTATGTACCCGCACTCCTTGCAACTAAGCCAAAGCTGATCAGGATTATCCCCGATAGGCCCGCTTTCCAGGCCAGGTTGATATTTACCTGGGCACCAACAAGGGTAAACAGCATGATTTCAGCGAAAACCCATATTTTCCCAAGCTTGGCCGAAAGTTCGTGCGCGTATTTTTCATTCTTTTCCAGTATTATAAATCCAATTGCCATGACAGCCAGGAGGGCTGAAAATGGTATTATTCCTTCTAAAAGCTGTTCTATTCGGGAAAATATAACGGATATGCCGAGAATCAATAGAACCCTTTTCGTAGCACGCGGGTTAAATCTCTTAAACAACAGGTATAGCAGCCATCCCGATATTAACCCAACGATAACTCCAAGGGCTATAGAGATGGGAATTGTTGCCATTTCCCAAACAATATTAACCTTTTTCCCTGTGTACATCCCTATGAGAACACTGTAAATTACAATTACAAACACATCATCGATAGATGAGGCAGCAAGCAACAGGGTTGGTATGCCTTTCCTGGCACCCATTTTCTTTTCTATGAATTCTATCATTAAAGGTACAACAACAGCTGGAGATACTGCTCCCAGGATAGCCCCCAGAATGGCTGATTCCATATATGTTAACCCTATAATTTCAGGGCCTAAAAGAGTTATTGCTATAATCTCAAATGACGCCGGTATAAAAGAAAGTAAAATAGCTCTGAGCCCAACCTTTTTAAGGGTGTTTTTACTTAACTCCAACCCTGCTCTTAAAAGTATAACAATTAAGGCTATTAACCTGAGGTCGTAGGAAACAGCTAAAAGATTTTTATCGAGCAATCCCAGTACGTATGGTCCCAAAATTATTCCTATAATAAGCATACCAACTAAACCGGGAAGCTTTGCCTTTTTAAACAACCAGTCCACAACTAAACAGGTAATAACAAGCTCAGCAAGACTGACAGCCATGGCGGTCTCCTTTAGCAACAAAATAGTATTTTTAGATATAAATTGGAAAATTAAATAAAGTAGGAGTTATCAGCCTTTAAGGCGGGTAGAGGTGAACTCCATCACCTTTCAAGAAATTATAGCTGAATATTAATAAAATTATAAAATCCGGTCAAATATTTTAAAGGAAGTAAAATACGATTTCTCGGGCGGATGTTTTTTTGAACTTATTAATGTAAAGTATTTTTGGGCTCATTACATAGAACAGGGTAGAATGGAGTAGAATAAAATAAGTTATGATGCTGGATTGGGCAGAGTTATCGAAATATATTGCCAATTTATTTATATATACTCCAGCAGGTTTCTTTTGAAGCTTTCGTTGGAAAATTGAATTCCTATCTGCCAGAGGCTTCTAATTTCATCCGATTCGTTTGAGATTGTCCTGATGTTTACAACTTTTCCTTTTAATGGATTGTTCAGTCCTTTTATCAATCTTTTTAGATCAAGTTCTATTTCGTCATCCTTTTTCAATTCAATGTCTTTTTTCTGAACAATTTCAAGACCTGCCCCCTTAGGTCCTATGTTTTTTAGAATAACAGGTTTTCTTACTCCTGTATTTTTGAATATCATTGCCACTATTTCGGGTATTACAAACCTTATTATGTTATCCTTCCTTCTTTCTCCACTTTTAAGTTTAAAATCCATGATCCCGTGTACTGTGCAGTAGTTAATTGCCTTTTTAAAACCATGAACTTTAACCTCTTTCGGTTCTTCCAATTTAGCCCATTTATCTATCATTTTTGCTATTGTTTCACTTACGAAAATCTTGTTATTCTTTGCCAGATCTCCAAGACGTGAGGCCACAATTATGGGTGTTCCATAAAATGTGTCAATTGGTTTTTGTTTTGGACCTACCAGGCAGTGCAGAGCTTTACCCATATCGATTCCAATTCCTATTTCCAGAGGAAAGTGAAAATCCCATTTATACTGAATGTTCTGTCGGAGAAGGGCCATTCTCATCTCCACTGCAGCTCTTACAGCGAGGAAAGGAGCCTTTGTTTCCGATATTTTATCTTCTTTTCCCCATATTGCGAGTAGTCCATCACCAACTATATTATCCAGTGTGCCATGAAACCTCTTTATTATTTCGTAGGCTGTCTGAAAATACCTGTTAGTGAATTTATATATCTTTTCAGGAGGTAGGATTTCAAACATGTGAGAAAAACCACGAATGTCCGCAAAAAGTGCAACGATTACCTTTTCTGAGTTTTCCATTTGAGTAAGATGTTTATGTAAATTTTCACAAATTGTACTATTATTATAAATGATATTGATATTAACATCAATATTTTTATTTAAATATTTATCAACAATTTAGTAGATTATCGAATAAATTGTTATTAGTACAAAGTGTGAGATTGTCTGTAGTTGGAAAGATGAATTTTACAAAAAAGTTTAGTTTTCTTAAAATCCTATAAAGGATTCAACCAGTCCTATTAAAAATCCAAGTACAGCTCCTGTTACGATTATAAACCTTATTTCCGGTCCCGATGCCTTTTTCACAAGGCCTTCAAGTTTAATTATATCGAACTCTTCTATCTTTTTTTGCACAATGTTTAGGACCATTTCGTTGTGAATTATAGATTCAATTATGTTTCTATTGAAATATCCGTCTTTATCGATCAAGAGGGCAACAATAATATTTTTTGCAAGTTTACGTGCTATCCCAAAATCCCACAGTGGATTTCTATTTCTATCCAGATAGTTATCAACTGCCTTCTCAAGGGATGTTTTATCAAGCTGCATTCTAATATCTTCGCTGTTTACAAGATAGTTGTTGACTATTTCGCCGGCTTTTTTTGCCAGCTCTTTCTGTCTTTTGGGCAAAAGTCCCTGTATACCAAATATTTTTCGCCTTGGTCTAAAGAGGAGTTTTATTGCTATGAAGTTTGTGATAAAACCTAAAAATGCTCCAATTGATGGATAGATCAGAAATTTTATAATATTCACTGTTATTTTCCATGTTATTAGGGAATCTGTATTTCTATAAAGTTATGGGTTTTATAATAATTTTACAATTAGAAACTTAATTATTTTCGATGAAAAAAAGAATTACAAAATTAAATCGACTTTAAGTTCTTTTATGAGGGGTTCTAGTATTTAGTTATTTTTGAAGGATATCACTCTGGTCAAATCTATCTTTGTACTTTTCTTTTAATTCAATGAACTCCTCTTCTCTGTTGAAAAAAGCCTCGACTACTTCGGGGTCGAAATGTTTACCTGCTTCTGAGGAGATGATTTCTTTTGCAACTTCATGCCTGTAGGCATCCTTATATACCCTTCGACTTGTTAATGCATCGTATACATCTGCTACAGCAGTGATTCTTGCCGAGAGCGGTATGTCTTCACCTTTTAAACCAAACGGGTAGCCTGTCCCATCCCATTTTTCATGGTGATTGTAGGCAATATGTTTTGCCATGTCAAGGAAAGAAGTTTGCATGCCCGCCTCTTCAATAGCAGATTTTATTGCATCCCCTCCAATTATCGTATGTTTCTTCATAATTTCAAACTCATCCGGTGTTAATTTACTTGGTTTTAATAGTATATGATCTGGAATTCCTACCTTTCCGATGTCGTGAAGAGGCGTGGATTTATAAATGTTTTCGATGTATTTTTCATCTATATATTTTTCATATTTTCCCATTCTTTTAAGTTCTGTCGTAAGAACCCTAACATACTCCCTCATTCTTTCAAGGTGTTCTCCTGTTTCCGGGTCCCTGAACTCTGCAAGTTTTGCAAGGGCTACTATTGTTATTTCCTGGGTTTTTACCAATTCGTTGAGAAGTTCAAGATTATTCTCTTCAAGTCTTTTCTGGTATTTTCTGGTCAGGTCGTAGAGCATCTTTATTGTTAAAAGGGACCTTATCCTTGCTCTGAGAAAATGAATGTTAAATGGTTTTATTAAAAAATCGTCGGCTCCAAGTTCGACAGCCTTTATATGGCTTTCATTGTCACCGAGGCCAGTAATGATTATTACTGGAATTATTCTTGTATCAGGATTTGATTTTATAACCTTTAGTACTTCGTATCCATCCAGAATGGGCATATTTATATCCAGAACAATTATATCGGGCTTATGTTTTAGAACCTGCTCGAGGGCCTCCTGGCCGTTTGAAGCTTCCATAACATTGTATCCGAGGGACGTTAAAAAGTCTAATAGGAGCTTTCTGTTTGCATCTTCGTCGTCTGCTATAAGGATGTAAGGTTTTTCTTTCATTTACTCAATCCCGGATTATAATAGATATATAGCAAATTTATAACAATTTATTTATAATAATAGTTGATTGAATTTTAAATATCCAATTTTTTTTCGCATTTGAGAATATAAAATAGGTGTATCATTATGATACATTTGTATGCATCATAATGATACGGTTTGTACTATATATGATTTGTTTAATAGATAATTGTAATGTACATTTGTAACTAATTGCGGTTTAATGAGTTACGTCGCTGTAAAAATTATAAATATGCTCATTATTGGCATAATAGTTGCTATAATATTTGCGAAATTAAATAAGACAGGAGGAGAACTATGGATATAAATAAATTTACAGAGATGGCGCAGGAGGCTTTGAGCAATGCTCAGCTTATAGCGGGTGAGTATGGACATCAACAGATTGATAATGAGCACTTGCTTCTTGCTTTGCTGAGGCAGGAAAATGGTGTTGTTCCACAGATCTTAAAAAAGTTGAATGTAGATGTTAAAACTGTTGAGGATTCCGTTGATGAGGTTTTGTCAAAACGGCCAAGAGTTTCTGGCCCTGGAGCTGGCGGTACGGTTTATATTTCTGCCAGATTGAACAGTCTTCTTGCAGCAGCAGAGAAAGAGGCAAATGCTTTAAAAGATGAGTATATAAGTACAGAACATCTTTTTGTCTCTTTGACTGACGATGATGGAGACAGCGGAAATATACTTAAAAGTTTAGGAATCACCAGGGACAGAGTATTAACTGCCCTGAAGGATATTCGAGGTAACCAGAGAATAACAAGTCCCAATCCAGAAGCTACGTACCAGGCACTTGAAAGGTATGCTGTTGACCTAACCGAAAGAGCAAGAAAAGGAAAACTTGACCCTGTAATTGGCAGGGACGAAGAGATAAGAAGGGTGATTCAGGTTCTGTCGAGAAGAACGAAGAATAATCCTGTATTGATCGGTGAACCTGGTGTTGGGAAGACTGCTATAGTGGAGGGTCTTGCCCAGAGGATTGTCAGCGGTGATGTTCCCGAGGGGCTTAAAGATAAGAGGATTGTGGCACTCGATATGGGCGCTCTTCTGGCGGGTGCAAAGTTTAGAGGCGAGTTTGAAGAAAGACTAAAGGCTGTTTTAAAGGAAGTTCAGGAGTCGGAAGGTAGAATAATTCTATTTATTGATGAGCTTCATACAGTAGTTGGAGCGGGAGCAGCTGAAGGGGCTATTGACGCAGGCAACATGCTCAAGCCCATGCTGGCAAGGGGAGAGCTTCACTGCATCGGTGCAACCACTCTAAACGAATACAGAAAGTATATAGAGAAGGACCCCGCACTTGAAAGAAGATTTCAGCCTATAATAGTAAATCCTCCTACAGTTGAAGATACTATATCGATACTCAGAGGATTGAAGGAGAGGTATGAGCTTCATCATGGAGTAAGGATAAAGGACAGCGCTCTGGTTGCTGCTGCGGTTCTCAGCGATAGGTATATAAGCGATAGGTTCCTTCCCGATAAGGCCATTGACCTTATTGATGAAGCTGCCGCCAAGCTGAGAACCGAAATAGACTCCATGCCGTCTGAGCTTGATGAGATAATGAGAAGAATAATGCAGCTTGAAATCGAGAGGGAAGCTCTGAGAAAGGAGAAGGATGAGGCTTCTAAGGAGAGGCTTCAGAAGATTGAGAAAGAACTCGCCGATCTTAAAGAGAAGGCCAATTATCTCAAATCCAAATGGGAGCAGGAAAAGTCTCAGATCCAGAAGGTGAGGGAACTTAGAGAGCAGATCGAACAGGTGAAGTTCGAAATTGAGAAGGCAGAGAGGAATTACGATTTAAATAAAGTAGCAGAGCTTAAATACGGAAAATTAATGGAGCTCGAGAAGCAGTATGAAGAGCTGAATAAGAAATTGGAGGAGGAGAGCAAGAAGGGCGACAGACTTCTAAAGGAAGAGGTTGATGAAGAGGATATTGCAGAGATTATATCGAAGTGGACCAAGATACCTGTTTCCAAACTAATGCAGGGAGAGATGGAGAAGCTTATCCACCTTGAAGAGCATCTCCACGAGAGAGTAATTGGACAGGATGAGGCCGTCAAGGCGGTATCAGATGCTATCATAAGGGCCAGAGCTGGAATTAAAGATCCCAACAGGCCAATCGGAAGTTTCATATTTCTTGGACCTACTGGAGTCGGTAAAACTGAGCTTGCGAGGACCCTTGCAGAGTTTCTGTTTGATGATGAAAAGAATATGATAAGACTCGATATGTCAGAATATATGGAGAGACACACAGTTGCAAAGCTCATCGGTGCTCCACCCGGATATGTTGGATATGATGAAGGCGGTCAGCTTACGGAGGCTGTGAGGAGAAAGCCCTATTCGGTGGTGCTGCTCGACGAGATTGAGAAGGCTCATCCCGATGTGTTTAATATTCTCCTTCAGATCCTAGAAGATGGTAGACTGACTGACAGTCACGGAAGAACGGTGAACTTTAAAAACACCGTTATTATTATGACCTCGAACCTTGGTTCCGAGTATATAATCGATTACTATGAAAACAAAGGTACGTCCTATGAAGAGATGAAGGCCATGGTAATGGATATCCTGAAGAAGAGCTTCAGGCCTGAGTTTTTGAACAGGGTTGATGAAATAGTTGTATTCCACTCCCTGTCCAAAGAGAATATCATAGATATTGCAAAGTTGCAGCTCAAGTATCTGGCTGAGAGAATCAAGGAAAGAGGACTGGAGCTCGAGTTTACAGATAGGGCTGTTGAACTTCTTGCGGAAAAGGGTTATGACATAAACTATGGAGCCAGACCTTTAAGAAGAACAATACAAAACCTTGTCGAAACTCCGCTTGCAAAGGAGATAATTAAGGGCAATTTCAAGGATGGAGACATTGTAGTTGTGGATGCAAAGAACGGAAATATAATTTTTGAAAAAAAGAAGGCTAAAGATAAGATTAAAGTTGAAAGCTAATTATTTAAATTAAGCTCAACCCAGGGGATGTGCAGTAATGCCATCCCCTTTTTTTTTGTTCAATATGTGTGAAAATGAAATAAATATCGATTATAATTTGATTCTGGTGTTAGAAAATTTTTAAAAAACGGGATCTATTTTTATGGAGAATAAATTGGCAGTTAGATTTACCATTGTATTTGTAGGCAGCGGACTCGTGGATATTTCAAACGAGGTGGCTGATAAAACAAGTTCCTATTACTTTGATAATGTAGAAAATTTTTTTGATTTTATAGATAGTAGGAAGGTAAACCTTGAGGACTTGGTGACATTCATATATTCTGAAGATAAAGAAGCTGCTGAATTGATATGGGAAAAGATACATGATTTTTTCCCCTATTTTTTTGTAGTTACCCCCACAGTGCTGGTTGCCGGTGATGGACTAACTCGGGACAAGCTTCCCGATATAGTAGAAAGCTTTGATTATTTTGTCCCGCTTGATACCGTAAAGGGAACTGGCAAAAAGGATGCATTGAAGATTTTGAATATAGCTGAATTTGTCCATAAGAAAAAAAAGAGAGAGCTTGAGAGAAAGAAATATGAACTGTTGAACCATGCAATGGTTCTCGATCTTTATCAGGAACTTAAGAAAGAGGAGTCTGAAAAGGGTCCGCTGTTTTACTACGGAGTGGATCACAACGGTATTTTAAAGACAGTGGATGACAAGATTCTAAAAATTCTCGGATTTTCAAGGGATGAAATAATAGGCAAGCACTTCAGTGAACTTATAGCCACCGAAGAGCTCAATAAATTAAGCAGGGCATTCAGGGAGAGGAGAACTGGTGACAGAGGCTCCAAAGGTATAATCATCAAGTTCAAGAAAAAGGGTGGAGGATATAAGGAGTTTGTCGTTGATACGCAGGGGGTTCATATACCAACTGTCTGGGAATATCCGGATAAAGAACCGCACAGGATGTACATCGGTACCTTTGGAAGGGTTAACGAACTGAAGAGAAAATCAAAAAGCAGGATCGATGTATTCAATACAACAAGAGAGCCCGTCTTTATATATAGCAAAAAGGAAAAACAGCTCATAATTAACAGAGGTGCGGAGCTCTTTTTGGGGTATTCTCCTGAAGAAGTATTTGACAAAGACCCGTCATTTTTTGAAGTTGAAGATTACTCATACTTTAACCAGGCTATCGAAAAATTGAACGAGGGTGAAACACACATCGTGTATACTACGGTGGTAAGGAGAAAGGAAGGTCAAACGGTAGATTGCGAAGTCTCAATAGATCGGGTCGAATTTGATGGGGATGTTTACTATATTGGATTGTACAGAGATATTACCGAGTATATCAAGTTTATTGATAAAGCCGATAGTTTAATCCAGCTTACATGGCTTATGATAAATTCGAGGTCGAGAAAAGAACTTTTAGCAAAAGCGGCCTCACATATTATAAATATATTGGATATTAAATACCTGATAGTATCGCTCTGGGATGAGAGTAAAAAAGATTTTGATATGGTGTATATTCAGAACCATGAAAAAGGCGAATTCCTATGTGATACAGGTTTAGAAAAGATTAAGAAATGTAAAGAGTTTATGGAAGAAATGCTGGAGGTAGATACAACAAGGTATCTTGATATTGATGATAAAATTGTAAATATTTTCAGGAACAGGCTTGGAAAGAACATCTCTAATATAAAGAACTTTATATCGGTTCCTTTGAAGGTTGGAGATGCAAGGCTCGGGGTTCTGGGGATCTTTGTTTTAGAAAATGAATCATTTACATTGAGAGATATCAGAATGATAGAGCTATCAAGCAATGTTTTATCATCAGGAATTTACAGATACAATCTAGAGAATAAACTTATTCAAAACCTGGAAAATCTTGAGAGAATGGTTCAGGAAAGAACCAGGGAACTTGAAGAGTTTGTTTATATAGTTTCTCATGATCTGAAAACTCCTCTGTATGCAGCTAAAAGTTTCAATGATATTATTGCCGAACAGTTTAGGAAGTTTATCAGAAGTGAAGAGGATGAGTATATAATAAGAAGGATAGGTGAGAACATAGACAGTGCCATCAAAATGATCAATGATCTTCTTACCCTTTCAAGGGTTGGCACGCGGGAATTGAACTATGAAAAGATAGATTTGCAAGAAATAATACACGACTATCTCATTCAGTACAATGCAATAAAAAAATCGGATGTAAATTTAGATATAACATTTCATGGAGACATTCAGCATATCTATGGAGATAGGGGAAGAATAGTTCAGTTGTTTACCAATCTGTTTGGTAATTCTATAAAGTATAGAGATAGTAATGATATAAAGATTGATGTTCGTACATCAAGAAAAAATGGAATAGTCAAAATAGAGGTTGAAGACAACGGGATTGGAATTGATAAAAAGGAGATTGATAAGATATTTAAAGTGTTTTATAGGGGGAATGTTGCAAGGGATAAGAACCTTGAAGGATCGGGTTGCGGCTTAAGTATAGTAAAAAAGATAGTAGAGATACACGGTGGCTCAATTTCGGTGGAAAGCCAGCTTGGAAAAGGTACAAAATTTGTTATAGAACTCCCCCTTAAAGATTGTGTAATAAAAACTGTGTAAATCTCCAGTAATACCACTTGGAGGTTCCTCCAAGTGGCCGATAAAAAAATTACTGGAGGTTAGAAAATGTTTAAAAGAGAAGAGTTAAGAAAAATCATT
>JALXDB010000363.1:0-271 GCA_026990615.1 Spirochaetota bacterium | reverse complement strand
CTCGGTCTCTGTAAAGGAAAGAGGCTTTACAATAAGAGGGAAGATATAAGGAAAAAGGATCAGCTTAAAGAATTAAAGAGAGGCTTTAAACTTTCCAGCATAACCGGAAAGCTTAAGTAATCAAGCCTATTCTATGCCCAGTTCGATTGTGTAATAAAAACTGTGTAAATCTCCAGTAATACCACTTGGAGGTTCCTCCAAGTGGCCGATAAAAAAATTACTGGAGGTTAGAAAATGTTTAAAAGAGAAGAGTTAAGAAAAATCATTAAAG
>JALXDB010000362.1 GCA_026990615.1 Spirochaetota bacterium | reverse complement strand
CCGAATGCTCCTGCTATGTACAGTCTGTCCACGTCTTTAAAACTCATATCCAGCCTTTTAAGAAGAATCTTCATCGCTGCAAAAATAGCAGCTTTGGCTGTAATTATATTTTCTATATCAGACTCTGTGATTATGACCTGAGAACCATTTTTCGTCTCTGTTTCATCGGCAATTATGTAGAATACCTTCCCGTTTTCTTCCCTTATTCTGTCGGAGCTGCCCTTTACAAATCTTCCCGACCTGTTTATTATTCCGGCGTCAAGGAGGGTACTCACCATATCAATAATGCCGGAACCACATATTCCCCTTGGTTCTCTCCCATTGATTGTAGTGTATTTTATCTCGTCATTTTCGATGTATACCGAATCTATAGCCCCTGTTTCCGCCCTCATTCCGCACGAAACACTTGCCCCTTCGAGGGCCGGACCCGCAGATGCGGATGTAGCCACTATCCAATCCCTGTTTCCAACAACAGTTTCTCCATTTGTCCCGATATCTACAAGGAGGGAGATTTCATCCTTTTCATGAATCTCTGTCGCGAGTACACCAGCAGTTATATCACTGCCTATCCATGCACTTATCCCCGGAAGCGAGTATAGAAGTCCTCTGGGATTAATTTTAATCCCCACTTCAGCTGCTCTAAGCGGAGGAGGTTCTATGGATGTTGCAACATAGGGGTATCTTCTAATGTTTTCGGTCGGCAGGCCAAGAAGGAAATGGCTCATAGCCGTGTTTCCGGCACAGACAACGGCTGTTATATCCTTTAGATTGATCTCGTTGTCATCTGCCAGCCCCTGTATTAGAGAATTGATATCCTCCACAAGGAGTTTTTGAAGTTCTTCACTTCCCTTCTTCTCCGCTGAAATAATCCTTCTGGTAACCTCTCTGCCAAAAATCCCCTGAGAGTTGAAACATGCCCTTGCATCTATTGTTTCAAGGTTCGCCGGGTCTATTAGATGTGCGACAATTGTTGTTGTCCCCATATCAACAACGACCATGAAGTTCTTGTCACTTGTATCTCCACCTTCGACGTTCATAATTTCAGATATTTCGCGCCTTAACCCCACGGTGGCTGTTACCTTAAAGTCATTATCCCTTAGAATTTTTGGGAGTATCTTGATAATTTTTAGGCCCATTTGCATAGCACAGACCTTTAATTCTCTGCATAAGGCCTCGTACAACCTCTCATGGTCTGCTATGTTATTTGCAAGCGTGGGTTTCTCCAGCTCCAGATATATCTTTCTGACAAGAGGCAACGGCTTATATTTTTCGATTAGGGTAATCTGTTCGAAATCCCTGAATCTATCGGCCTCTCTATCTGCTTTAACCTTTTCTTTTGCGAGGGTTTCAGGCGGAATCTCTACTTCGAGATCACCTAAAACGTAGGTCATGCAGGCAAGGACTATACCCTGTTTTATCTCTTCCCTGGTGAGTTTGTTTGATACCTCGCCCGACACCTCACCTCTTTTGATTATCATCTTGCATCTTCCGCAAATACCGTCACCCCCGCAAAGGTTGTTTATTGTAATGTGGGCTTTGGAAACAGCATCGAGGAGGTTTGTCCCTCTGTCAACCTCCACAGTCTTTTGCTGGGGATAAAATACAACTTTACAGGTAGCGCTCATTTTCTACTTCTTCCAGATTTTGTTTAAAAAAGCAGGGATTTCTCTTGCGTTTTCAGGCCCTATTATTACCTCTTTCCACTCTGATGTATCTTCGATTTCAGCTCTGAAAACAGGCAGCAGACCCGGTATTATGAGTTTCCTATGTTTAACCTTTCCTGCAACCTTCTGCTCTTTTAATGTTTTGACAACCTTCTCTGCTGATATTTTGTCACCTGCATAGGCGTTTAAAACACCGAGGCCTTCGGTATCGACCACACTTATGTAGGCCGGTATTTTGCTTCTTTCAACTTCAGCTTCCACGCTGAAGTATGTTAAAGAGAAGTTTGTGGTAAACATAACAGGTGAATTCTCGTCCGGATTTCCAATTTCGTAGAGTTTGGCCTCCACTGTATTTGGAACCTGAGGATCTGTATACACATTTTGAATTGTTGTCATAATTGGAAGTAGCACCCATGGTTCCAGGGAATCTATAATTATTATTCCGGCATATTTAGCAGCAAATATACTTCCCACAACTGTTTCTTTTTCCGGTGTATCTTCATCAATTTTTACAATTGTAGGAAATCCAAGCGGCCTGAAGGTTTTTTTCAAAGCGGCTCTTCTAGCTATTGTTAGCTTTCTCAAAGTATCTCCTATACTTTTGCCCTCGAAGGATAGGATTATGTCTGATACCCCTTTGTTTTTTGCTTTATCAGATAGATCTGCCATTTCCTCAAGTGAATCCGCAAATATTGCAAGAGGCAGGCTGTTCTTTGTAGCTATATCTGCGAAGGCATCTATATTTTTTGTGTTAGCCCGGTATATCAGGGGTTTTAAATCTTTTAGAGAATTTGCAGCTTCCGAAATGACCTTTTCATCCTCTGATATAAGTATTATTGGCAGTTTACTTTTTTCAGCGCACTTTTTTGCCCTATCAACGGGGTTACTGCAGCCGTCCAATTCTACGGCTATTAGTTTAACACTTAGGGTTTCTCCTACCCTTTCAAAAACCGAGTTGTTGGCTCTTTCTACTTTTTTCAATGCATCTTCATCGGATAGATCGGCTCCTATTCTTGCGGCTATTCCACACGGTCTGTGAAACTTTTCTTCATGCCTGAACATTACAGTTTCCTGCCCGATTTCGAAGGCATTGTTTTCGGGGCCTATTTTTACAAGTTTCATCGGAGGAGCCGAAGCCTCTGAAAGTTGAGCTTTAGCCTCTTCAGAAAGGTGCGGACAATCTGTTATTGCTTTCTGTTTTGCAGCAACCTGCATTGCAAAAGCCATACATGTTGGGAAACCGCAATCCTTACAGTTGGTTTTTGGAAGAAGTTTATAAATTTGCATTCCTGTTAGTGCCATTAACTGCCTCCTTTATAGTTTATAGCCTCTCATTTTGCCTTTTAAATCACTCTATCCCTTGAATTAATCTGTCGGTATTAGAATAAAGGCTCCATTTCCAGGGCCGGATGCTTCGCCTTTTGTAAAAACTCAAGCAGTTTATCGGGTTCTACAGCATCCTCCTCGGTTGCAATCTTATCGAAAAGCTCCGGTATACCCATCTTCTCGAGCTGGGCCTTTAATCTTTCACCAACCTCTTCCTTTAGCTGCTTTGTCATCCATACTATTCTTCTCTGGCCTCCTTCAGCTGATATGAATTTTGGGCTGCTTATATAAATTTTTCCAATTCCAACGAATCCGGGTGTCTGGATTCCTCCTCCTATCTGTCCGGCCAGAGTCGAAAATTTCATACCGATAGGTGTCATACCGGTGTAATCCCTGTCCACAATCATAACCCCATTTGCTTCGGGGACAACCGCCGCTATGCACTCAAAACAACCACAGGATGTCATGGGGTCTTCCATTATTGAGTACGCGTTGAACTTTTTAAGATTTCCGTTTGATTTGACTTCAATATAGTCGTTTATATTCTTCCACTGTCCTTTTACGGGATCAATCACTTCGCCCTTTTTAACGGGCTCATTGGGACCGTGTTCATTTATCTGATATGAGGCTTTGCAATCAAGCCATGTATATGCACCGCATAGGCCGGGTCTCTGGGGTGTAACTATACATACATGATTGGGAGCATAGGATTGACAGAGTGTACAGGAGTAGAATTCCTCGACATCTTCATCGGTCATACCGCTTATCTTGTCATCACGCTGGTGGTATATCTCCTTTGCTTCCTCGAGAAGCCTCTTAACTTCTTTCTCATCGGTGTAAATTTTAACCTGGACCCTGTCAACTATTCTATTGAACTCTTCATGCATTTTTGCAAGGAGAATTTCCCCGAAATGTTTCATCCTAAAGCCTTTTTCATAGGCCTCTTTGCTTATTCTCACCCATACGATTGATCTTTGCCCCATATGGAAGATGCCGTGAGCGCATGATAAAAACTCGTGTATTCTCCTTTCTAAAACTGTTTCAAAATCCTCTTGAAAATCTCTTCCTGCAACCTCTACAACTATTCCAAGCGGATATGCCCCTCCTTCCTCCATTTCGTCGACATCCGGTCCAATAACCTCTATTTTCCCATCTTCAACTTCTTCCATGGGCTTCATTCTTAGAAGTTCAAACGCATCTGTATATTTGCCACCGAATTGAACGTACATATCTTCTTTTCTTACTCTTTCTCCTTCAAAACCAGCACCATAGGGAACGGGGATCGGAATTTTCTCGATTTTTATTGTAAGGCCCCTCAACTCTATTGCCCTGCTTATGATTTCATCAAGTTTAACTCCTGAGATTACATGTTCGTAGGTACAGATTCCTGTTGGTAGTATCTGGGGAATATTTACATCGGATATAACGGGAAAGCCAAAATTTATAGCTCCGGCGGCCGTTGCATACTTTTCATCTGTTATCAACTGGTCTTTCGGTACATTGGAATCGGCCCCGAGAGCCATAACAAATGCATGAACCCTCTCTTTGTTGTATATTAAGA
>JALXDB010000361.1 GCA_026990615.1 Spirochaetota bacterium | reverse complement strand
ATTTAATTTACAAAATAGCGTCAAGAATTTTGAGAATATATGTTCTGCCTGACAAATAAGCTTACATAAAAATAAATCCTATACAAACTTTTCAATTTAAGCAAAATTCTGACAAATCTATAGAACCCAAAACTATGAACTATTATTTGCATTGTTTTAATTATTGACAAATTAATAAACAGGGTTTAGTATTTGAATATCAAAAATAAAACTAATTCAAACTACAAAATGAAAATCCGCAACCAGATAGCACTAGTTGGAATTGTAGTTTATTCAATAGTCTTCATGATAACCATCCTAATCATACGACCTGAAATTATAAAGCGGTTCGAAAATACAGAAATTGGCGTTACTCATGCGATATTGAATACAATAAAAAACAGCATTGAAGATACAAAATCTAACTTCGACTTTATAACCAATAACTGGGTACATACAGATGCAATTTATAAGTTTACAGAATCCCAAAACCCGGAATATATCGAAAAAATTTTAACACCGGACACGATTAAAGCACTAAACATTGCAGCAGCATTTATCGTGGATAACCAAAATCGATTAATCTACTCCAGATTCTACAGCTCTGCAAAAAAAAGATCTACAGCTCTACAGAGCAGAATCGCAGAAAAACTCCTCGACATTAATCGAAATACAGATGAAGGAACAGGGTTTACAAAAATAGATGACTCTGTCATACTGGTCTCAATAAAAAAAATTCTACCGGGGACAGAGGATAAAAAAAGCTACGGAAAGCTGATTCTCCTTAGATTTATCGATAAAAGTTTATTCAACTCCCTAGAAAACATCAAAAATAAAGAGATAAAATTTTTAGACATGCAGCTATCAAAAAAGATTATTGATAGCCACGATTTTAAAACATTAAAACAGGAAATCTTCATCCAACCGTTTGATGAAAATACCCTAAAGGGGTATATCATCCTGAAAAGTCCTGATGGCAGCCCCCATATACTCGTTGAAGCCCCTATAACAAGGTCAATCTATAAAACAGGGTTAAAAACAACAAGATGCCTGACATTTATAGTATCAATAGTAATTATATTTCTTCTCATATCAGGGATCATCACCTACGAGCTATTTGCCACACCGAGGTACAGATCTATAATAGACTCGATTAAAACAATTGAAAGCTCGGGAGATTTTTCAAAAAAAATTCCTTTTACTCCCTATGACCGTAAATTTAACGATGAAATTACAGATATTAAAAATTATTTAAATAAATTTCTTTCAATAATTGATCTATTAACTGAAAAACAGAATAACATAAATAAAAATCTGGAAATAGAGATAGAGAGAAGAACCAGAAAAATTGTTAAAGAGATAGAGAATAGAAAGCTTGTCGAGAACAAGTTAAAAGAGAGCGAAGAACTATTCAGGAAAATGGCCGAAAATGTCCAGGATGGAATAATGATAATTGAAGATCATAAGATCAAGTTTGTAAATAAAAAATACCTCGATATCTTCGGGTTTACCTACAGAGACCTCACCCTCGAAAATTTCTGGAAATCTATTCCAGAAGAAGAGATTCAAAATATTAAAGAATTCTTTAGAAAGGCCAGACAAAACAAACTTCAGAGCAACGAAATAAACCTGTGGATTACAAGAAAAAATGGAGATAGAAGATACATTCACGGTACATACTACCCGAATATTGAAAACGGCGTTGTTAAAAGGCGGTACATTACCCTGACTGATATAACATCCCAGAAGCGATCCGAAGAGAGGTACAGACTCGTTGTTGACAATGCCCATGAATCAATTCTTGTGGTACAGGACAAAAACATAAAATTTTTCAACAGAACATTTATTGAAAAAACCGGATACCTTGAAAGTGATGTTATAGATGCAAATATCTTCAAGTTTGTTTCACCTGATGATCTGAACGTTGTAAAATCTTCTTACGAAGTGTACGTTAGTACAGGGGTCTTTCCCGAAGTAATTTTTAGATTAAAAAAAAGAGATAATAATTATCTGTGGATAAAAGCCAATGCTGTAAGAATACTATGGGAGGATAAACCTGCAGCCCTCGTATTTCTAAACGATATTACCGCTCAAAAAATAGCAGAGGAAGAGAAAAGACGCCTGACCGAACAGATCAATCAGATGCAGAAACTGTCCGCAATTCAGAATCTGGCAGGAGGAATCGCTCACGACCTCAACAATATACTTACACCTATCATCGGATACTCCGATCTCGCAAAACTAAAGATCAATAACAAGAACAGGGTTGTATTTTACATGAACGAGATAAAATCCAGCGCAATAAGAGCTGCGGAACTGGTAAGAAAACTCCTCGCTTTCAGCAGAAAACAGATTCTGCAAAAGAGATATATCGACCTGAACAGTGTTATAAATGAACTCAAAGAGATGTTTAACAGATTGATCCAGGAAAATATATCAATCAACTACTCACTATCCGAGAATCTTCCGGTTATATATGCAGATAAGAACCAGATCGAACAGATAATAATAAATCTTATAGTAAATGCCAAAGATGCAATGCCAATGGGAGGAACTATAAATGTAACAACCAAAACAGTTACAATTGAAGAAAATCCACAGGATAAAGATCTAGAGGCAAACCCAGGCGATTATGTCTGCCTCACTGTTTCGGATACGGGAATAGGAATGGATGATGATACAATAAACAAAATTTTTGAACCTTTTTTTACTACAAAAAGCTTTGGCTTCGGATATGGCCTCGGCCTATCGATGGTCTACGGAATTGTAAAACAGCACAATGGATTTATAAAGGTTGATAGCTGCCCGGGGAAGGGCAGCAGCTTTTCCATATGTTTTCCTTCTGCGGGTTCCGAAAAAAAATTCCCCGATGAAACAGAAAATGAACTTAAAATAGACATTGACGGAAAAGGGAAAAATATCCTGATTATAGAGGATGAAAAGAGTATACGCTCATTTACAGCTTCACTTCTTAAAAACTCAAATTTCAATGTTATCGAATTTGAAAATGCGGAGGATGCATATGAGAAAATCGTATCCGGATTAGATATCTCACTGATAATTGTCGATATAATACTGCCCGGAATAACCGGACTCGAGCTTCTTGACAAATTATACAGAGAAAACTACAGAATACCTTTTATTCTCGTTAGTGGATACTCAGAAGATTTTTCAAAGTACAAAATACTCGAGGGCACAAGATCACTGTTTTTAAGAAAACCATACACAATTAACGAGCTTTTGACCGCCATTAATAATATTCTACAGTAAACTTTCACAATTTACAGCTTTTAACGCCCTACACCGGTATATCCTGACATAGTTGTTTACAAAAATATTTCCAAACTTTTCAGCCTGAACTACACAGGCTTCCAATATTTATTGAATTGAAATAGATTTAATAAGGCCAATGTCAAGTTCCCAATTTTAATTGAAAAAATACATAATGTTTTTTCAAAACTATAAAAATGGCGCGTAATTAATTTACGTAATATAGATAAATATTTAGAACTCGAATTTCACCCCAATATAAAGGTGGTATATAAAATAGAGCAGTGGATATATTAACAAAATATTTCAACAATTCCTATGATGCTTTTACCTTAAAAAGGTTCCCGGGTTCATTGCCGGAGGTCGTACAGAAAATAAATAAAAAGGGAAAAAGCAATTTTTCTCACTGTCAGGGGAATTTTTCAATGCGAAAAGGGGTTTTTGCGGTTCAAACTTATATAAAAAAGACCTATTTTTTAGCACCTTCATATAAACTGATTTTAGTATTAGTACTGAATAACACTGTCCACTTTCCCATCTCCATTCGTATCCTTCTCAATTCTGTATACCCTGTCTCTATCCACATATATCCATACATCGATTTTGCCATCATAGTTGCTGTCGGCTTTATCTAAGACCAGGCTTCCGTCTTGATACTCCCTCCAGTTGTCCATTTTACCGTCGTAGTTGGTATCGAGAATTTCCTCTGCAACCTTCCCATTTTCGTCATAGATATATACAGAATCAACTTTTCCATCAAAATTAACATCAAGCTCCTGCCTCGTTACAGATTTGCCGTTAATATAACTCCATCCGTCAGGTTTTCCATCCTTGTTCAGGTCCGAGGTAACAACCATATCTGCAGATATACTGGAGATGTTAAAGAAGAAAAACGAAACAACTGTCATAGGGCAGCTCATGGACAATACCGTTCAGGTCAACATTTTACAGTAGTACGGTTTACTCCGTTACAGCAGCAAGGAGAGCCAACCGCTGATTTTCCTACCGCTAGCGGACATCCACCATATTCAGAGGCTGAGGCAGAAGTACTTGCTGATAAAGCAGAAGCCAATGCCAGGCTAGCTAAATCGGAGAATATAACACCACACGATACAGATGAACTTCCTAGGCCAGATTCACTGACACTTCAGGAAACTGAGCCGACAAACCCTCCGAAAACTCTTGGAGCTCTACAAGTAGGGGATCTGCCAACTGAACCCCCTCAAGATGCGAGTGGTATTCATGCTGCAATCACAGCAAAAAATGAAGCCATTGCACAAGCAAGTATCGAATTGGAAATAGCTGCACTAG
>JALXDB010000360.1 GCA_026990615.1 Spirochaetota bacterium | reverse complement strand
AACACGGAACCTAAAGTTCTCCTCCACAAATGGGAGCCAGTATCCGGACACAGGCCTTCCGTTGATGTGTTAATGCATTCTGTAGCACGAGAGTACGGTTCAAAGGCAATCGGAGTTATAATGACAGGTATGGGTAAGGATGGTGCGGAGGGAATTAAAGAGCTTAAGCAGAAGGGTGGATACGTAATTGCCCAGGATAAGGAGACATCCGTTATATACGGGATGAATAGAGTTGTAATAGAAAACGGTGATGCAGATGAAATTGTTCCGGTAGAGAATATATCAAAAAGAATTATAAACAGGGTAATTGAAAGCCAGAAAATATTTAACAGTTGAGGAGTTAGCGATGAGACTTGAAGACAGCTACGACCTTTCAAAAATTAGAAATATTACCGCTGAGAAAGTATACAGAAAGATGGAGAAATTAATTGAAGAGAGAGATGATTTTTGCAAATGCGAAAACTGTGTGCTGGATATTGTTGCTTATACCTTGAATCATGTTACACCCTACTATGCAACATCCTTGATAGGATCACTGGACCCCAAACGGAGAAAAGAGAGGAGAATAGAGGTTGAGATTGATATAGCAATTGAAGAAGGAATTAAAAGAGTTAAGAATCATCCACATCATGAAGAATACGGTAAGAAATAAAAACTTTGAAATTGCCGGGAGGGAGATATGGCAGGAGAAAAACCGGTTATAATGGTGGTGGATGATGAAAAGCTTGTCGCTGGATTGATGAAGAGTATAATTGAATTTTCTGGAAATGAGGCTCTGGTTGCGCATAACCATAAAGAGGCATTTGATATTATCCATAATGAACATATAGATATATGCTTTATCGATTTGACTCTCGGTGATGAGACCGTAGATGACAATTTTATTGAGTCTTTAAAAAATAATAATGAGGATGTGGTATTGATAATTGTTACCGGCAAAGATAGAGAGCTGGCAGTTAAAGAATCGGATAGAATGAATGCATTTTCATACTTAACAAAACCTTTTACAGTAGTAGAGTTTCAGGAGAAGCTGAATATCGCAATTGAAGAGTGGGAGAAAAGAGCATACAGAAGGAGGATTAAGAATCTTGTAAGTCAGAGCATCTTAGAAGAGTCTACAAGAAGATTTAAAAATTTTATAAGCTACCAGCAGGTGTACGACTATATAGTTAGTATGATTTCAAGTGAAGTAACCATTGATAGTTTTGAAAATAGAACGCACAGGGAACGAGTTACTGAAATAAGTGTTGGTATTGGAGAGGCGATGGGGCTCTCTAAAGATGATCTGGATGCTTTGAGGTGGGGTTCGTATCTCCACGATATTGGAATGGTTATTGTCCCATTATCTATAATTAAAAAGCCGGCTGAACTCACGGAAGAAGAGTCTAAAATTGTAAGAAAACATCCAAAATTTGGATACTCAATGATCAAAGATATAGAACTCCTTAATCTGGCATCAACTGTTGTTCTGTTTCACCATGAGAGATACGATGGCAGAGGGTATCCAAATGGACTCGGGAAAGATGATATCCCTCTACTTGCAAGGATATTTGCCGTTGCCGATGCCTACGATTCAATGACCGGCTACAGGGATTATAGACTGAGCATTTCTCATAAAGAAGCTGTAAAAGAGCTGAAGAGGAATTCAGGAACGCAGTTTGATCCTGAAGTTGTGGAAACGTTTATGGATTTTTTAAGATCAAACAGTAAAAGTGGTGAAATAAAGCTTAACTGTACCGGAAAAAAATAAACAGGAGGTTTAACAAAGATGGATGCGCAGCGCGATGTTATGAAAATGTCAGATGAGACAGTTCAGATTATAAGTTTTAAGGTTGGAGATGAGGAGTACGGACTTGAAATATTGAAGGTGAAAGAGGTTATAAAAGTAACAGAAATAACCAAACTTCCCAAGGCCCCAAGTTTTGTGAAAGGAGTTGTTAATTTAAGGGGTGATGTTATCCCAATTATCGATTTAAGAGAGAAGTTTGGTCTTGAAAAAGCCGAGGAATCTGATGCCAACAGGGTCATAGTCGTTGAGATTGAGGGCAAGTCTGTAGGGATGGCCGTTGATAGTGTAAGCCATGTAATAAGGATTAATGAGAGCCAGATAGATAACCCGCCACTTGTTGGAGGCATGACCGGTGACTATATAAGGGGAGTTGTAAAACTTGGTGACAGGCTTATAGTTCTGATAAATGTGGATAAAATTCTGACTTCTGAGGAAAAGATAGAGCTAGGTAAAATAGAAGACTAGACAGGTTAAACAAAAAATATGCAAAAGAAGAAGCGCTACAGGAGGATATGCAATGCTGAAGAATCTTAAGATGGGCAGGAAGATGTTTTTAGGTTTTGCAATGGTACTGGTGATAACGCTTGCCTTCGGTTTGTATGTATCGTTTGAAATGAGGGGGATAAGCAATGAGTCATTGCTTCTTTCGGATGTTTTAATTCCTCAGATAAGGAAGGCAACAGAGATAGAAAGAAATACCCTGTTAACCATGTACAATATCAGAGCCTTTATTACATCTGAAGATATGACCTACATGATAAACGGAAACAAATATATGCAAAAGGTCGAAAAGCAATTAAAAGATGCTTACGAGTTTTCAATGAAACATGAGATACTGGCTCCTTTTAGGGACCAGGCTAAAAAATCACTGGAAGATATGAAGAGCTATGAGGAGCTCACTCAGGAGATGGTTAATCTGACAAAAAATATTGGCAATAAAAGGAGGATGGTTGAAAACTACAGTGATATACTTTTTAAAAACCTGATTGATTATCTTACACTTGAAAACAGGAGGCTTGATGCAGATCTGAAAAAGTACGGGAGAGGTTCAAGAAAATTAAAGGAAAGGACAAGAAAGATAAGAATACTCACCGATATACTTGAAGAGCTTGTGAGAATTGTTAATGAGACCTACAGGTCACAGCTTAATAAAAATATAGCCAGGGCAAGATTAATTTCTGGTAATTTTGATAAGATAGACAGAAAGCTGGATGAGCTTTCAAAGATGACAAAGGATACAACCAGTATAAAGTTATTAAAGGAAACTAAAACAGCCTCCATCAGGTACAGGGCTGCTTTGAAAGATATGATAGATAGCTGGCAGAAATTGAAAAAGGCAGATATTGGATTTAAGAAAAACGGCGAAGATATTATAAAGATGGCCGGACAGGTTACAGAACACGGCATGAGTACTACGAGTGAGATTGCAGTAAAAGCGTCTCGGTTTTTAACAAAGAGTGTTTATATTATATTTATAGGACTTGCCCTTTCGATAATCATAGGAATTATCGTAGCATTTGTGATCACGAAGAGTATTACAAAGCCTATAAATGCTGCTGTGAAGTTTGCCAAGTCTATATCCGAGGGGGATCTGCGGGAATCTCTGAAAATAAATATTAATAGAAGAGATGAGATCGGTGATCTCGGTCGAGCTTTAGACCAGATGGCAAAGACACTCAAAGAGATAACCCTCAAAATTAAAGAAAGTGCCGATGAGGTAACCTCACATAGCGAACAGATTGCAAAAACGGCCGAGGAGATTGCAGAAGATTCTCAGACTCAGGCTTCAACCCTGGAAGAGACATCGGCATCTGTTGAGGAGCTTACGGCTTCTATTGAACAGGTTGCAGACCACGCTGGGTCACAGGCTGCTTCAGTAGAGGAGAGTACAAGCAGCATTGAAGAAATAAAGGCCGGGACCGAGGAAGTCTCTGGTACGCTTGAAAAGGTCTCCGTAAGTTCAAAAGATGCCGTCGAGCGTGCAAAGGATGGTGCGGAGAGGGTAAATAATCTGATTAATTCAATCAAAAGAATAGCTGAAGGGTCTGAGAAGATAGTAAATATAGTTAATGTTATATCCGAAATAGCAGATCAGACAAACCTCCTTGCATTAAATGCGTCTATTGAGGCTGCAAGGGCAGGTGAGCACGGAAGGGGATTTGCTGTTGTTGCAGACGAGGTATCCAAGCTGGCAGATAGAAGCTCTGAATCTACAAAGGAGATAGAAAACTTAATAAAAGAGATAAGCAACCTTGTTAATGAGGGGGTTCAGATCGCCGAAGGAACTGGAAAATCCATGGAAGAGATTATAAAGGGCTCCCAGAATGCAGCCCAGATGGTTGAGAATTTGAGTGAAACGATTGAACATATGATTTCGGGAATAAAGGAAGTGGCAAAAGCCATTGAAAATATCAATGAGATGAGTCAGAGTATTTCTGCAGCGACAGAAGAACAATCAACAACGGCAAAGCAAATATCAAAGGCCATTGAAAGTATAAATGAAGCTACTCAGGCGGCTGCAAGTGCGACTGAGGAGATGGCATCCTCCACTCAGGAACTTACTAAAATGGCTTTTGAGTTGAAGAAGCTTGTTGAAAGATTTAAAATAGATGAATCTGATCGGAGTGTCGAAATGATTGAGGAAGAAATATCCGAGGTTCTACCGCCTCCTGAAGAGATTGAGAAGAAAGATGAATCAAATAAAGAAGACGATGACAGCGGGGAGGAGATAACAATAAAAGAGGTTTAAAAAAAGAATAAGATGTGCAAGAA
>JALXDB010000359.1 GCA_026990615.1 Spirochaetota bacterium | reverse complement strand
AGGCTGCTCAAGTAAAACTCAATATAGTGTATAAATTGCTCAAGTTAGTATAGATTGTTCAAGCCAATAAACCCCCTTTAAATAGGGGGTATTTTTTTACCTTTCAACTGCCTGCTGGGTTAAAAGTTTACCGGGTAAAATATTTTTGTGTATTAACTAACCACAATAATGTTGCTAAAATAAAATTATATTATCCCGAAGTTAATTAATGAGTGAAAGAGAGTTTGTATATGTATATTTTCAACAACCAGAGTATGTGCTACTTCGAAAACAGGCTGCTATCCCAGGGTTACAACATGATCGGCGGTATCGATGAGGCAGGCAGAGGGGCTCTCGCAGGTCCTGTTGTAGCTGCATGTGTAATATTGGATCCCGGAAGAATTCCTGAAGGGGTTATGGATTCAAAAAAACTTACTCCCCGGTTGAGGGAAGAGTTGTATAAATTGATAACTCTTAACTCAGTTGCCTATGGTGTGGGTGTGGTTGAGCCGGAAGTGATAGATGAAATCAATATATACAGTGCGACAATACTGGCCATGAAAAAGTCTTTTTTGAATTTAAAGGTTAAACCGGATGTATTACTCGTGGATGCAGTAAAATTAAAGGATCTGCCGGTTATGTCAATATCGCTGATTAAAGGGGAGGAAAAGAGTGTTTCAATAGCAGCTGCGAGTATAATTGCAAAGGTAACAAGGGACAGAATACTTGTTGAGCTATCCAAAGTTTATCCCGGCTATAACCTGCAGAAAAATAAAGGCTATCCGACGCCGGAGCATAAGAGGCTTTTAATGAAAAATGGTCCATCAAAAATCCACAGATTTACTTATAAACCGGTTGCAGAAGCGATAAAAAAGGCAAAATATGAAAGCGGAAAGGGTGAACTCGGTATCTCCGACCGCTGGTAAAGGTTCTAATTCTTTAAAGGTTGGAGAAATAGTAAGAGTTAAAACACTGGGTAAAATCGATAATCATAGGGTATTGATTGAGTTTAAAGGAGGAAGATATATAGGATTTCAAAAAGGCAGAATTGACAGCGAGTTCTATATAGCCAGAGTTTTGAAGGTCGTTCCTGAGCTTGAGATAAAATTTTTGAAATCAATTGGCAATAAGAAAAGGGTAACAGAATTTACAAGGCTTTTTAGCAATTCAAAAAAAGAATTTATTCAAAATTTAATCAACTCCGATAATTTTCTTGTAGGTGGTTTATTCAAAAATCTATTTAAAGTAGAAGAAACTGAAAATTATGCGAGCTTATTAAGAAATCTGGTTAAACTTTTAAATATAAAGGAAAAACAGGAGAGATTTTTCAATAAAAACGGGTCTTTGAAAAAGGATTATGCCCTTGATTTTATTATTAAGGAAAATATTAGTAATTTCTTTTCGCCGGATAATCTTTCTTTTGTTTTACCCGTAAGCACAAAGACCAGAGAAGCTCTTGCAAGTTTCGAGATTATAAGAAATAAAGAAGAATCAAAAAGCTTTTTGATAGACCTTTATTTTGATGACGGTGATGAAATAATCTTTCTTGTTTTTGTAGATCATGAAGTTGTTAATTGTTCGATTTCGTCTGAGAGTAAACATACTGTAGGTAAAATACTTAGTTGTATTGGAGAACTAAAAGAAAGAATTAAAAAGGTTTCTTTCGGTAGAAAAGTCTATATAAATATGATTCCGTACGAGTATATGAAGAACTCGGTAAAAAATGGGATAAAAACCGTGGATATAAGGATGTAATTGTGGAAAGCAAGGCTGTTGCCATAAGTTACAATAAAGAAGAGAAGGCACCGAAAATAGTAGCAAAGGGAAAAAGAAAGCTGGCGGATAGAATAGTTGAGATCGCAAGGGAGTTTGGGATACCAGTTGAAAAGAACGATTTTCTGGCTGAAGCACTGTTTAATTTTGATATTGATGATTATATTCCCGAAGAATTTTATCCTATCGTAGCAGAAATACTGGCTTTTGTTTTCAGGTTAAAAGGAAACTGAATGATGACACTTAAAAAGATACCGGTAAATGAGTTAAAACCCGGAATGATTTTCGACAAGTCGGTCTATATTGATGAGAATAATATCCTTGTTCCACCAATGGTTCCCATAAAGGAGGAGGATATTAACAGGCTTGTACGATGGGGAATAGAAGAGGTTGAAACTGAAGGGGAACTTATTCGTGAAGGTAAAACTGCAAAACCAAAGAATTTAAAGGAAGAAATAAAGAGACTGGAGAAAGAAGCAGGAATAGTAAAACCTGAGGCAGGTTTGAAGAGTTTTCAAAATGTATATGATGAAACAGTTGAACTCATAAGAGAGATCTTTGATAGTGTAAAAAATGCCGTTTCCTATTCGCAGGAAAAGATATACAGAACAGCGGAAAAGCTCATAGAGGCGGTTGAATCTGATAAAAACAACGCTATAGAAGTTGCAATCGGGGAACACGATCAAAAATATCTGTATGTACTTGGGGCCAGCGTAGGAGTTTTGTCGGCGGTAACGGGCATCTCATTGAACTTTAATGAGGAGAGATTAAAATCTATAGTGATTGGAGGGTGGCTCCATGATATTGGGATGATAAAAGTCCCCCCTTATATCACAGAAAAAAAGGGAAAACTTACACCAGATGAGTATGCAAGGATAAAAACTCATCCGATTTACGGGTATCGAATAATACTGAATGATTTAATGCTTAACAATGAAATTGCAAATGTAGCACTTCAGCACCACGAGTCTTATGATGGGACAGGTTACCCGAGAAAACTCAGGGGGAATCAGATTTCTATTTATGCGCGAATTGTTGCAATATGCGACTCTTATGTGGCCATGACAAGAAAAAGAAGCTATAGAGATGAAATGATGTATTACAATGCTATGAAGACAATAGTGAGTGCGTCAAATAGAAGATTTGATCCCAATATAGTCAAAGTTTTCCTGTCTAATATGGCGATCTATCCTGTAGGTAGTGTTGTAAAGTTGAACAACGGAGTTGTTGCCAGAGTAATTAAGGCCAATCCAAATCTACCTTTACGGCCAATAATTGAGGTTTTAATAGATGAATTTGGAGATAAACTTAAGAGTGGAGAGAGGATAATCGATTTGCAAAACGAGTCCTCATTTTTTATTAAAAGTCCCCTTTCAAAAGAAGAGGTGAAGAGATTGTTAAATGAATAATGTTGAAAAGGGGAAAAGAGGTGAGGAGATAGTAGAAAGGTATCTGATAGAGAATGGCTTTAAAATACTGGCTAAAAATTATAGAGCCGGAAAAAATGAAATTGATTTAATAGCAAAACTTGATGATGTAATTGTTTTTGTGGAGGTAAAATACCGCAAATCAGAACATTATGGAAGAGGTTTTGATTCTATTAATCTTAAAAAAATTAAAAGCATATCAAGGGTTGCAAGGGTGTTTATGCTGAAAAATAAATATACAAATTGCAATATCAGGTTTGATGTTGCCAGTATAGATGGTGGAGAACTGGTTTACTATAAAAATGCTTTTAATATGATCTATTAAGGCTAGATAATATGGATAAAATTAATAACATAGGAAATATTACCGTACCAAAAAATATAGCCAATCGTAAAATTGGTGATAAGAAGATTGAAAAGGGTTCAAAAAAAGGTGATTTTCTTGAGATCCTCAGAAAGACCAGAATAGAGGAGTTGAAGAAAAAGATAAACAATGATGATTATATAAATGAAGCAATTAACAAACTTGCCAATTCTCTTACCGCCGGTTTGATGAAATAGCGCCTTATTTTGTTTGTTTTTTGTATATAATTATATTATCATGAGGCTTATGCGAAGAGAATCAAAGAACTACAGAGGAAGAAGGAAGGGGTTTTTTCAGCACAGGAAAAAATCTAAAAACTACGATATTTGCCCCATTTGCAATAAACCGATTCATAATACATCAACTGCAATAGTTCACAGAGAAACGGGGAAAAAGGCGCATTTTGACTGCTTGTTGAAGGAACTGGAGAAGGAATACCATTTGAATCCAAATGAAGAAATATATTACATAGGTGCAGGAAGGTTTGGAATTGTAGAAAAAGTTAAGAAAGGAAAATCCTTCGAATTAGTTATAAAAAGAAGAATTCAGTATGAAGAGAGAGATTAGAGAACAAATCCTTCCTAATTACTTCCCATTGCAGTATATCATCACTTGATTTTATCATATAAAGATCATAAAAAGTTTAAATCCTACATCCTGGATAAAAACTCTTATGCTGTTTCCCAGCAGTTAAATATTTTATTCAAATGCAGGAAAATACAGTAAATACATAGATAATATAATAAAGAAAAGGGTGAAATATAAGAGTATAAAATACCATCTTGCTTGCCACGTTTTTATCCGGTAAAATCTGAAGTTTCCTGTAAAATTGAAAATGGTCATGCCGTAGCATTTTATATGTAAAGAAATCCAAAACACTATTATACTAATTGATATTGTTTTACAATAAAACCCCTAATTCTATCTGATATGATGTTTAATCAACTTAGCATTCAGGAAACAAATTATTGAATAATTAGAAAAAAATAAAAAACGTGCATTAAAATCGCCCCGAAGGTTGTTAAATAATATAAAG
>JALXDB010000358.1 GCA_026990615.1 Spirochaetota bacterium | reverse complement strand
CTATTAAGACAATGAGGTGAGTTATATGAGTTGGGATATAAATCATGTAGTACTTGTGGGGAGACTTACAAGGGATCCCGAACTGTCATATACGCCGTCGGGGACGGCCGTATGCAGATTTTCAATAGCGGTAAACAGGTCCTCGGGCCCGGGTTCGGGAGATGACGGCAGCGGAACCAGCTATTTTAACATTGTTACCTGGAACAAGACCGCAGAGATATGCAAGGAGTACCTCTCGAAAGGAAAACAGGTGGGAATAGATGGGAGATTGCAGCAGAGGAGATGGGAGGGACAGGATGGAGTAAAGAGAAGCACCATCGAGATAGTTGCTACGAACGTACAGTTTTTCGGATCACCAAAACAGGATTATGAATCTGCTCCGAGGGCAGGTAATGCTCCCCAGAAAGAACCTGAAGTGACTGAAGAAGACAGTCCTTTTATTAGCGAGAAGGCCGAAGACAGCGAACCGGAACCTTTTATTTCGGAGCTTGATGACGATGATATACCATTTTAGTGGCGGTGCGGTTAATTGGCCTTCTTGAGTTTAAAGAGATGTATGAAAATATAAGCATAAAACAGAGCAAAATTAGGCAAATAAATTAAGTATATAATATTTTGGGAGTGAGGTAATAAAAGTATGGAAGAAAGAGAAGAAAAAATAACCGAAGAAACTGCAAGCGATACAGTTTCTGAGTCAACGGTAGTTGCTGAAGAGACTGCTCAGAGCAATAGCGAAGTCAAAACAGAAGCAGCTCAGGAAACACAAGCTGCACCTGTAAAAGAGGAGAAGAAACAGCAGACCCAGACTGAAGAGGTGCAGAAAAAGAGAATATACTTCAGGAAGAAAGTATGCAGGTTATGTATTCAGAAAGTTACGGAGATAGACTACAAAGATGTTGACCTGCTCAGAAAGTTCATTACAGATAGAGGGAAAATACTACCCAGAAGAATAACCGGCAACTGTGCAAAACATCAGAGGATGCTGGCGAGGGCAATTAAAAGGGCAAGAATGGTAGCTCTGCTTCCCTTTGTTGCTAAATAGCGTTTTAAGGTTAATAAAACAGCGGTTTCTGATTTCTACAGTAATGAGTTGAGTATTAAAATTAAAGCGCTGTAATTGCCTATAGGGTTATCCATTGAGTTGATTTTTTAGTGTGTACCTGATAGAATATAAAAAATAATGGTTTTTTACAGGTGTTATGAAAAAGAAATACTACTTTCAAATTAATCTAGCCAACCTAAAAAACAGTTTTATAGAGTTTGCCAGGTCTCGAAAACATCTATTTAAGAACAATATCCGACAGTTTCTCAAAATACCTATTATAGAATTGAAAAGTGATACCCCAGCCCTGAAGTATATAAAGGAGATAATTGCCAGAGAGGGATACAATTTTAAAAGCAGAATAGAGGATCTGAAAGATAAGGTAACATCTATAGATGTTCAGGTTGAGTGGAGAGAAGTCCTGGAAGCCCTGATGCTTTCCGCTGTTACCATATTCCTGTATCAGACTGTTGTTCTTGCCGAGTTCTCCTTTATACCCTTTATGATAATTGCCATTAAAAGAGGTTGGAAAGAATCTTTTATATACCTTACCTGGTCGTTAATAATTCTATCCCTTTTAAACGCAAAGGGGTTTAATCTGTACAGTTTTAACGACCAGCTTATCCTGTTTTCCCCTCTACACTTTGGATTTCAATACATAGGTAGTGCACTGGGTTTTAAGGGGAAGGGGCTGCTGGACTATTACTTTATGTATGGTATTTTTGGCATATTTTTGGGTTATCTGGTCTACAAAAATTACAAACTCGGATATATAGTTTTTTTGAGTGTTCTTGCATATATAGGGATGATTGTGGCTGTCTTTATAACTGCAGGGATGATACACGGATTTAACAGCTTTATAAAGGATTATTACAGTTTTGTGAATAGAGCAACTGAAAACTACATAGCTGCCTCTATGGCACATATAAATAATTACAGCAGTATTCTCGCCTCAAAGGGAATAAGTTCTCTGGAATTAAAAAAGAAGATAGTGATAGCTGCAGAGATGTATAAAAAGAGCATAATATTTGGAGCTGCTCCTAAAGGAGGATATCTGATTAAACAGATTATTATGGTGTTTGTTGGAGTATTTCTCGTTAAACTGTACTTCAAGGACAGGTTGAACAGGGCGGCTCTGAAATTCAAAATAACTGATTTTGAATTAAACGATATCTGGATATGGGGCCTGATAGGCTCATGGGGCCTCGTCTATATTAATCTTTTTATCGACAGTTCGGTTTTCAGTATCATAGCATGGAACTCTGCTGTAATATTCAGCTTTCTGTTTTTTCTTAAAGGTCTTTCTATCGTGAAACTGGCAACTGACAGGCTGGGTATCCCCCAGTTTTTTCAGTATATTGTATTCCTTTTGATGATGATCTATTCGTTTATATTTTTTATTGTTTTTATTACAGGACTTGGAGTATTGGATATTTGGTTATATCTTAAAGATAAATTACAGAAATCTAGTGAGGAGAAGGATTAATGAAGGTGATTTTGGTTAAGGATGTACCACAGCTGGGAGAAGAAGGGGATGTTGTTGATGTTGCTCCCGGTTATGCTAGAAACTACCTTTTTCCCAAAGGCTTTGCGGTTGAGGATAATACCTTCAACAGAAACAGAATGCAGGCGCAGAGAAAGAAAATAGAGCTAAAAAAGGTTAAAAAGCGGGAGGATGCAAAGAAGCTTGCCGAAGAACTGAGTGCCCTATCGGTAAATATTCCGGCGGCAGTGGCCAAAAATGATAGGCTTTTTGGAGCCATCCATGAGGCCGATATTGCAAAAGCCCTTGAGGATCTGGGCTATAAAATTGAAAAGAGAAATATTCTTCTTGACGAACCCATCAAAAATGTTGGTGTTTACAAAGTGCCTGTAAAGATATACGAAGATATTAAAGCCGAATTGAAGGTGTGGGTTGTTAAGGAGTAGAGGTATAGGGTATCTTTTTTATGGTTGCTCACCTTTTGGCCGTTTGGATGGGTGGTTAGATTTTAATTGTGATATATAGCTGGTATTATGAACTAATACGTATTAAAAAGCGTACAAGGGAGTTGATCGAATTTAAATAACTGGTAGAGTGCAGATGGGTAATTCTTAGCAGTGTATATTCTTTGGTAATTCGTATTTTTAGAGTTTTGACGGCAGGTAAAATATTAATACACAATTAAATAATAGATGAAATAGATAATATAACTTCGGTTATACAAACTTTTAGTATTTAATAAATTACATCAGATAAACCATTAAAAAGGAAAAATTCGAGTTTAATATAAAATTATTAAATCACTTGCCAATTTTATAGTGTTGAAAACATAACATTGTGTGTTCTTTGAATTAAAGTTGGAAACTCGACGTTAAGTAAAATTGAAGTTAAATGAAAATATGTTAAAGCAGCTTCCCCTTATTTTATAGTTATTTTCATATCATAGAAGGGTTATCGGTAGTGTGTAGATTGTTAATAAATCGTTATTAGTTTATCTATTGTATGGCATTATATCGAGGGTGTTTATCCGGTATATGAAAATTGGTAAATGGCCTTTTTGATTCCTGTATATAACAACAGTGTAGTTTTATAGGTAGTAAAATAATTCAGAATAGTTCTATTTATATTGGGCTACTAAAGAATCGATTGATTGAGCTCTTTAAAGGGGGCGGTTTACATTATAAACACTGAAATTCATGAATCTATAACAAGAAAGATACGACACTTTATTTAAAAAGTACGGTGCAGCGGGTAATCCATGAGTAATTTACAGGGTGAAGTCACATCTCCTTTAAACGATAAGATTCCACCACAGAACCTTGAAGCAGAGCGCGCATGCATCGGGAGCATGCTTCTAGACAGATCTGCAATTGAAGTTGCCATAGATATATTGAAGAGCGAAGATTTTTATAGCACACAGCATAGAATTATTTATGATGCGATACTTTCCCTGTACAGGGATTCCATTCCCATTGACCTGGTAACAATAACAGATTATTTAAAATCAAAGGGTGATCTGGAAAGGGTAGGAGGGGCAGTATATCTTTCATCGCTGCTGGATGAGGTACCCACCTCTGCAAACATCGAGTACTATGCCAAGATAGTAGAGCAAAAATCCCTCTTAAGAAAGCTTATAAGGGCGGCATCTTCTGTGATTGCGATGTGTTATGATGCTGAAAGGGATGTGTACGAGATCATAGATGAAGCCGAGAAACAGATCTTCGAGGTTACCGAAAGAAGGGTCGTAAAAACCTATTTCAGTATGAATGAGCTCATCAGGGAGAGCATAGATGCAATAGAGAAGCTGTACCACAGGAAGGATATGTATACAGGGATCCCGAGCGGGTTTAAGGAATTTGATGACCGCACTTCCGGCTTCCAGAAATCTGAGCTTATTATCATAGCGGCAAGACCTTCCGTCGGGAAAACGGCCTTTGCATTAAACATAGCCCAGAATGTGGCAATAAGGCAGAAAAAGACCGTTGCAATATTCAGCCTTGAAATGTCAAAAGAAGCCCTTACCCAGAGGATGCTCTGTTCGGAGGCCAAAATAAACAGTCAGA
>JALXDB010000357.1 GCA_026990615.1 Spirochaetota bacterium | reverse complement strand
ATTAAAGGTCTGGAATTTGATGTTATCTCAGGTAGTACGGACGGCTGGTATACATCGAAAAGACTGAAGATGAAAAATACAGGGTTCAAAGTTCTGGTGGATAAAAAGAGTGGTATGATTCAGGGGCCCATATTTGCGCTCCGCATGCAGAGGAAACGATCAATATTTTTGCATATGCAATAAAGAATAAAGTTAAAGCCAGAGATTTAAAGACCATGGTGTATGCCTATCCTACATCTGCTTCTGATATTGCCTACATGGTTGGATAAATAAGTATGTTTGGTGATAGATATAGGTGAAAAAATTGTATATGAAAAGTTTTTCATAGATGGATCAATCAAAACCGGAGCAATTATCAATTTTTAGATGATGTTCATTTCGTATGCTGGTTGTTTTAGGCAGATAGCCAATTAAAATGAGTGTTCAATCCGGGGTGTAATGCCCAGAGGTAGATGTTGATCTGGGAGTTATTCTAAAAGGGTTCTGTACTATGAGTATATGCTGTAAAGCAATAGCCTTTTTTAAAACAGACGTCCATGTAATTTCATCAATCGAACAGGTGGCAGGCCACCGAATGTTCCTCATCAATGATTTTTAAAGGAGGTTCTTCCTTTTCGCAGATATCCATTTTATACGGACATCTCGGGTGAAATCTGCACCCAGATGGCGGGTTTATGGGATTTGGAATCTCTCCTTTTGGTATCTCTATTTTCCTCTTATGCTCTGGGTCCGGTATGGGAATGGCCGATAACAGGGCTTTGGTGTAAGGGTGAAGAGGGTTTTTAAAAACGTCTTTCAATTTTCCTATCTCAACAATTTTGCCGAGGTACATTATCGCTATCATGTCGCATACATACTTTGCCGTTGCTAGATCATGGGTTATAAAAAGGTAGGTAAGGTTGAACTCCTCCTTGAGTTTCATCATTAACTCCAACAGCAGAACCCTCATTGACACATCTGCCATAGCAATCGGTTCGTCGGCCAGAACAAACTCCGGGTGAAGGATCAAAGCCCTTGCTATTACAACCCTCTGGCGCTGTCCGCCAGAAAGCTGGTGCGGATATTTTGTATAGATAATTTCAGGCGGGGTAAGCCCAACATGCTCCAGCAGCCTCAAAGCCATATCTTTTCTCTCACCTGGGGTTCCTATCCTGTGGATTTCAAGGGGTTGAATCAGGGCCTTTCCAATTTTCATTCTGGGATTCAGGGATGCGTATGGGTCCTGAAATATGACCTGCATCCTCTTTCTGATTTTTTTCATTTCTCCCTTTGACAGGGTTGTTAAGTCTATCCCATCGAATAAAATTTCACCCTCTGTGGGCTGTATTATGTTTATTATCAATCTACCGGTTGTTGTTTTTCCGCTCCCACTTTCGCCAACAAGGCCGAAAACTTCTCCCCTTTTAATTGAAAAGCTTACTCCGTCTACAGCTTTAACATACCTTTTTGTTTTTGAGCTTAATTTCTGGATTATATCTCTTTCTACCTCGAAATATTTTTTTAGATTGGTTACTTTTACAATTTCATCTACTTTTTTTGCAGTCATGGTTACAAGTCTGTCTCCCGGGTTTTGTCTTTGTTCTCATATTTAAAACAGCTGACCATTCTGCTGTCATATCTGTACATTTTCGGGGATTCCCTGAAACATCTTTCGGTTGCATATTTGCATCTTGGGGCGAAACGGCACCCTTCAGGTGGATTTAAAAGATCGGGTGGAAATCCGGGCATAGGTTCAAGATTGTCGTCGTCTAGCAGTATATTGGGTATGGACTTTAACAGTCCTTCTGTGTATGGATGCAGGGGGTTTTTAAAAATTTTATCTGAAGTTCCTATCTCCATTATTTTCCCCCCGTACATTACCGCCACCCTGTCGGATATTTCAGCCACAATGCCCATGTTGTGGGTTATAAGTATCAGGGTTATACCAAACTCTCTTTTAAGTTGAGCCAGAAGCTGGATAAACTGGGCTTCGACTATTACATCAAGAGAAGTAGTGGGCTCATCAGCTATAAGGACCTCAGCATTTAGGGCAAGTCCTATTCCTATCATTACCCTCTGCCTCATACCGCCTGAGAGCTGATGGGGAAAGTCAAAGAGTCTTTCTCTGATTATTCCAAGTTTGTCCAGAAGATAGGCTGCCCTTTCGAGGGCTTCTTTTCTAGAAACATTTTTTTCGTGTTTTCTAATGGTCTCTATAATATGCCTGTCTATTCTCATCAGGGGGTTCAACGAGGTCATGGGATCCTGAAAAATCATTGAAATCTTTTTGCCTCTTATCTTCTGTAGCTCTTTTTCAGATTTTTCAAGTAGATTTTCGCCGTGAAAGTATATTTCACCCTTTGTAATTTTGCCTGGGCTCTGAACGGAGTTTAAGATAGAAAAGCCCAGTGTGGATTTACCGCACCCCGATTCACCAACAATCCCAAGGGTTTCGCCTCTGTATATTTCAAGGTTGATGCCATCCAGGGCTATTACGTTTCCCTGTCTTATAGGGAAGGTAACCTCGAGGTCTTTTATCTTGATTATTGGTTCATATTTTGCACTTTCCATTGATTTCGTTCTGTTTGTCTTTGTCTTTTCACCCGTCATTTTTTTTTGTCCTGAAAGATCATCAGTTATAAGGTTTAACTACGATTCTTTTAACCTTGGATTTAATATTTCATTTAGACCTTCTCCAAGGAGGGTGAAACCGAGTGCTACAATGCTGATCATCATACCCGGATACGTTACCAGCCACCAGTATCCCCTCGGGAGAAAAACTTTTCCCTTGCTGAGATCAAGCCCCCAGTCAGGTGTAGGCGGTGATATTCCAAGTCCAAGAAAGCTTAATCCCGCCTCGGTTAGAATCGCATCGGCGATATTTAGTGAAAATATAACAGCTACAGATGCTATTACATTTGGAAATATATATTTTGAGAGAATGGTAACATCAGATGCTCCCAGAGTCCTTGCTGCCTCTACGTAAAGCTCTCCTTTTACAGATAGTACATGCCCCCGTACCATTCTAAAGTATGTTGGTATGTAGATTACAGCTATTGCTATGGATATGTTCAGGATACCGGGACCGAGCATAGCTGCCATAGCTATAGCAAGGACAAGCCCCGGAAAACTGTAAACACTATCCATTATTAAACTTAAAACCCTGTCTAGTTTACCACCGAAATAGCCAGAAATTAATCCCAGGGGAATCCCAACAACTGCCGAAAAAAGGGTTGCGGTAATGGCAATGGTCATAACTATTTTCGATCCAAATATAACCCTCGAGAGTACATCTCTTCCCAGATTATCTGTTCCAAATAAAAATCCCTTTGTCCCGGGTCTCAAGAAAGGTTTTCCAACGAATTCCAGTGGGTCATAGGGTGCCAGTTTATTTGCAAAAATAATAATTACAAGCACCGATAGAATTAAAAAAGCTCCAAAAGCAGTAAGATACCACTCAACTCCGTACCATTTCGCCCCTTTAAATATTTTCTTTATAAAAGATTTTAAAGTAGATGCTATTCTGTGTGAAAAGAGTTGGTTCATTGTAATCCCTTAATATCTTATTCTTGGATCGATTATCGCGTATATAATGTCAACAAGCAGGCTCACAGCAGAAACCAGTATAGCAAAAAATACAACACCTCCCTGAACCGCGTTAAAATCCCTGTACAATATCCTTTCAACCAGATACCTCCCCATACCCGGCCATGAGAATGTTGTTTCCGTTAAAACAGCTCCCGCAAGTAAAATCGCAAACTCAAGCCCCATCATGGTGAGAATCGGTATAAAGGCGTTTTTCAGGGCGTGCTTGTAGACCACTATTCTTTCAGGCAGCCCCCTTACCCTCGCCGCAGTTACAAAATCCTGTTTTAAAGTATGAAGCATGTTGGCTCTTGTGAGCCTTACAAATATACCCGAAAGCGAAAGGCCCAGGGTTATAGAGGGTAGAGCAATATGGCCGAGGGAACTCCACAGAGCTTTAAAATTCAGTGTTAGTATGGAATCCAGTATGTAAAGTCCCGTAATATGTTTTAACTCTATTCCAGCCCCTATCCTTCCGGATACGGGCAGCCATCCGAGATAAACTCCGAAAAATAGCTGAAGCATCAGCCCAAGCCAGAAAACTGGAATTGAATATATTAAGATTCCGTATATTCTCAATCCGTAGTCTGCCACTGATTTTTGCTTCTGAGCTGCAAAGGCCCCTCCGAAAATGCCTATGAGCAGGGTTATTGTAATTGATACGATTGTTAGCTCCAGGGTTGCGGGAAAATGTTCCTTGATCTCAGTCGCTACGGGCCTTTTCCCCCATATCATTGACCTTCCAAGATCGAATTTAGCGAGATGGTATAGATAGATAAAATACTGGCTGTCAAATGGGTTTCCGTGTAGATTAATAAACTTGGGTTTATCAAGACCAAGATTTTTCCGAACAAGCTCTATCTGTTCTTTTGGGGCATGTGCTCCCAGTACAGATTTTGCCGGGTCTCCCGGCATTACCCTCAGTACCAGAAAAACAACCGTTAGAAGGATTAAAAGCATGGGGATTGTTAGAAGAACACGGGTTATAAAGTAAGAAAGTATAGATCTCATCTTTTAGCCGGATGTTATTATTTGTTTTGTATAACTTGATGCTGCACTTTTATT
>JALXDB010000356.1 GCA_026990615.1 Spirochaetota bacterium | reverse complement strand
AAATTATTGTTCAAAAAGGCACCCCTTGATACCCATTATCTTTTAAAATAGGAGAGTCATCAAAACCTTTATTCATTGTATAAGTTAACAAAGTTCTCATGATATGATACTAAAACTTTAAAACAAATCTATACAAATTAAGGTATTCAATACCAATCATAGTTTCTCTGCTGTCTTCCTGCATAATTACCATTAAGATAATTTTACAAACCGGAGTGTATTACTCAGGATTACAAATAAGGACACTTAAAGCAGACTAAACGAGCTAAATTAAATAGAGAGGTTTACTTTAAATAACCGCCCTTTCAAAAATTAATTTTTAAAGAAAGTATTAAACATTACGCTTCCAGAAAAGAAGGATAAATATTTTATAGAAATGGTTATGGCGGGGTTAATCTCTATTCTGTTTCGCTTTTTTCACCCGGTACGTAGTACTTAATCTCTCCATGCATTATCTGCTTTAATGCAAGGGATACTATCTTACCGTTAAACTTCTCAAGCTCCTCATCACCCATAAAAATTATCTGCCTTGCCCTTTTCATGGCAGCCTTGGACAGAAGGTATCTATTTCCTTCAAAATCTATTATCTCATATACAGGCAGCATATCATGCACCCCTCTTTTTCTTTTCTTTATCGATTATTTCGGATATTTCTTTTACTGCCCTTTCAAGTACATCGTTTAAAACAATATAATCAAAGAATTTTTTATATTCAAGTTCATTTTTGGCGTTGTTTATCCGAATCATAATAGATTTCTCATCTTCCGTTCCCCTTTTTCTTAATCTTCTTGCAAGTTCTTCAAGACTGGGAGGTTCTATGAATATAGATACACAGTCCAGATCCTTCTTCATTATTTCCAGCGCTCCCTGTACATCCACATCAAGCAGGCATATATACCCATCACCGATACATTTCTCTACCTGCTGTCTTTCAGTTCCATACAACTCTCCATGAACCTCGGCCCATTCCAGAAAATCTCCCCTTTCTATCTTTTTCATGAACTGATCTCTGGATACAAAATAATAATCGACTCCATTTACCTCCCCGTCTCTTCTCTTCCTCGTTGTATAAGATACTGAAAATTTAAGATCGTTTCGCACCTCAAAGAGCTTTTTGTATATAGATGTTTTGCCACTTCCGGAAGGGGCGGTTATTATAACGATAAAACCTCTTTTATTCAATGTTTCTTACCTGCTCTTTTATTTTTTCAAGGGACGATTTAATGGAAACAACTTTTTCGGAGATCAAATAATCCGGGACCTTGGCCCCAATCGTATTTATTTCACGGTTTATCTCCTGAAGTATAAAATCGAGGTTTCTCCCTACAGGCTGATTTAAATTGATCGTGGTCTTTAATTTTCTGAGATGCTCTTTAATTCTTATTATCTCTTCATTTATATCTATTTTATTGGCGAAAATTCCAACTTCAATCATAATCCTGGTCTCATCAACTCCGTTAGATACAAGCTCCTCCACCCTCTGTTTCAGTTGTTCTTTGTATTTGTCCACTATAGCCGGAAATCTCTGCTCTATGTCAAACAGAGACTCATCAATCTCCCTCAAACATTCCTCAATACTTTTTTTAGTCGCCTCTCCCTCCCTTTTTCTCTCCTCGACCAACATCTCCATACTTCTATTAAAAATCTCTATGATTGATTCATCCGAGATATCCCTCAAAGCCTCGTTCTGTTCAAAAGGATTTAAATAGCTTTTTAAAGCTATTATATCAGAGATGCTGTACGATATTTTCACTCCCGTCTCATTCTCAATTTGCCTTATGATCTCATGGTAGTGCAGAAAAATATCCTTGAGCATCATTAACTCCCTGCTCTTCTGGGCAGTAACCTTTAGATACACATCTATTTTACCTCTGCTTACATACTCTTTGGCCCTCTTTCTGAGTTCATACTCCAACCTCTCAAAACCGTATGGAAAATGAAATCTCAACTCCAGATACTTGTTGTTAAGGGATTTTACCTCCATCTGCAGTGTGTAATCCTCCAGTTCCATCTGGCTCTGAGCAAAACCAGTCATACTTAGCACAGTATATCTCCTTGAAACATAAGTATTTACATATTATAATCAGTATTAAGCATATAGTATAGTATAAAACATGTGAACAAAAATATCTTGACTAGTCCTACATACGATTATATATTCAACGTGCGAGGGCCGCTAGCTCAGTTGGTAGAGCAACGCCCTTTTAAGGCGTGGGTCGAAGGTTCGATTCCTTCGCGGCTCATTGTCTCCTTCGTCTAGTGGTTAGGACACCGGGTTTTCAACCCGGCAACAGGGGTTCGACTCCCCTAGGAGATGCTTTTCCTTACCTGAACCCCCCGTTTCACCTCCTTTTCGGGGGGTTCTTCCTTTTATATTCACACATGGCTGGTGAAGGAAACTTTGGTAAATCCGAATAGTGCAATATTATACATAAAATTGAAAATAATTCAACCTTAATTTTTGTCCTCTTATTATTTTACCTTCTTTTTTGTCTTTAGATTTAAATTGGGGCTATAGATAAATCAACTGTTGTATCACCCAGTGCAAGGCAGATTCAGCCCCTTGATATTATTACAAATATTATCTGATAGACTTGGAAAATCGATTATTGCAAATAAAATTTGAGATTTAAGCCTATTTTGTGTTATACTAAATTTGTGTATTCATATTCCTTATGGAGAATTTGATATGAAAAAATCAACTTTCATCAAATACACTTTTATTGTCACAACATTAATCCTCTTAACATTTCTCTTTGGCTGTAAGCCCATCAATATCTTTTCTCCTCTTGTTGATCCTTCAAAAATGGGCAATGAGGCGAAGCTTGATGCCGGGTACAACGCCCTTGAGAGCGGCAATTACGATGAAGCAATTGATTATTTTACATCGGTCATAAACAGCTCATCCGGTGAGGAAAAGGCCGAGGCGTACATCGGCAGGGCCTCTGCCTACCTCGAATCGTCAGCACCAAATCTGGACGATGTGGTGGATGATCTAATAAGTGGAAATCTCGACAGTTCCAGTACAGGTGATATTATAGACCAGGTTGTAGGAGACAACGAGTATGACGATTTCTTTGAGGGAGCCCAGAATGCTGCGGACGATTACAACAATGCTGTCGACGAGCTTGGAGCTTCAAATGTTGATCCTGGGATCCTTCTCGAGACTTATCAGGCAAATATGATGGCGGCTACAGGTGTTGGGGCGCAGAAGATAGTAATCGGGTACAATGTATCGCCCTGGGACGGTGTGACAAAAACCCTGAATGAAGAATACGATGCGGTAGTGGACAGTTCAAGCACGCATCCTTACAATATAAGTACGTGGAGTGACAGCAACAGTGCAAATAATGGGCTCTACCAGTATGTTAAACCCGATGCTACCGCTACAGCCGAGATGATGGGTTATCTGGAAAATGCCTTCGAGGCATGCGAGGCATTGAAGAACGATCCACCCCAGGGCATGACAGTTGACTCCATTAACGATATGGAAAATGGAATAAAAGAATGGGCATACTACGGACTTGGCAACGGTGATCTTGGGATACCCCAGTAGGAATAATGCCAGAAGATATAACCTGCTGGGCAATTAATGTCGATTACTATATAAGAATACGATTAAGATAGGGATATAATACTATGATCAACAAAACGACAGTTAAAAAGATAATTACTGCATTCATGATATCTGCTTTAATGCTAATCATATCTATTACAGTAATTGAAGCAGCCGACAATACGGAACCTCTGGCAATGCCTTTCATTCCAATGGTACGGGCAATGGGCAATGCCTACACAGGCCTTGCCAACGATGAGTACTCGGTGTTTTATAATCCGGCAGGTTACACGCAGATTGAAAATGGTATTGTAACCGCCTTCTCCCTCGGAATAAAAGCAAATATCGATGACAGTGCAATAAAACTGTACAATGCAATAATAGCGGGAAAGAATATAACTTCATCGAGCAACATAACAACCTATCTCTCCAATGTTACAGTAGCACCGGGAATAGCGGGTCCAATCTACTTTGGAAGGGTGGGAAACAACTTCGGCTTTGCCTTTTACGATAATACATCTGTGGTTCTGTCCACAAAACAGGGAGCATTGCTGCCCAAGGCAAGCGTTAATGCATACGGTGATGTTGGATTCATCGGGGGATACGCCTTTAAGCTTCCATTTTACAAAAAGGTTTCAGCCGGCATCAACCTGAAGGTTCTTTTAAGAATTAAATCTGAATTTGATGGTACAATTCTCAATGTGATCGACACAGTATCCAACACTTCCGATATACCGCTTGCTAAAGCCATCGGTTTTGGGGCTGATTTTGGGCTGATGTACAAACCAATACCCTGGCTATCCTTTGGAATAGCGGCAAAGGATTTCTTTGGAACCCACTTTTCACACTGGGAGATGCTGACAAAACCAACCAGCAGTTATGCGAGAAGCTACATAAAACCAAGAATACCTGTGGGTATAGCTTTAAATCCTCTGGCCACCTTCAACAACAGTAAAGGTGCTTTCAGCAACATGTACTTTACCATCGAATACTCTGACCTTCTGGATTACAGTTCATTCCTGTCCAATATTAAGCTCGGAGTATCGTTCAAAACCCTGAATATAATAAACCTCAGGGGTGGTTTC
>JALXDB010000355.1 GCA_026990615.1 Spirochaetota bacterium | reverse complement strand
CCAGAAGGGAGCTGCCAACATGGGCATCCTATACATAAATATTTTTGTTGAAATTGGCGTTCTTATGTTGCATTATTATATTGAATAAAGTAAAATAGTTGTTATTTTTATAAATATGTAAAAAGTGTATTTATCGCTGTATCTCCGTAGTATCAAGCTGGGTAAACAGCGGAAGTGAAGGGTACATAAAAACAATTAAAATAGTGATAGAACAGTATAATTTAGGAGGAGTACATGCCAGATATTCAGGTAGATGTTACTTATGCTGGTGAAAAGGATGAGATTGCAATAATATCTGCCCGGGGATTTATTGACACAACAACAGCTCCGGAGCTGGAGAAAAAGCTCGAAGAGCAGCTTGCATTGAATAAGTACAAGATAATTGTTGATCTTGAGAATATAGATTATGTGAGTAGTGCCGGCTGGGGGGTATTTGTCAGTGAGATTAGAGAAATCAGGGAAAACAATGGAGATCTTATTCTTGTTAATATGTCGCCGGATGTATACGATGTCTATGAGCTTATGGAGTTTTCATCAATATTAAAATCATTTGATAGCCTCGATGATGCGATAGCTCACTTTACCGGTAAAAAGGTTGTTGAAAAATCTACGCCATCGATTAAAAAAATTGAGAAGACCTCATCGCAAAAAGCTGCAGCATCATCTTCAGGGGAAAGTACAGGGATGAGTGTGAACGAAAGCTCAGAATCTACCCCTGAGGTTTCAAAAGAAGAGAAAAAACAAACAGAACCGGATATATATTCCTATGCCAGGTCCGAGCTTGGCAGGCGAATAATTAATGTTATTCTGGATAACCCTTATTTTGAGGTTAAAGAGATAGCGAAAGCGTTGAAATTACCTCAGTACGGAGGAAAGAAAGTTGGGACCGGTGCTGTAAAAAGAGAGCTTAAAGCCATGGGTCTATTTGACAGGCAAAAAAGATTTGAAATCGCCCTGAAGGGCAGGCAGTGATGACTTATTGCATGAAATCCCGTCAATCTAAATGTTAAAATCTATAACGAAAAACATACTGATTGTGTGTAGTTTTAGACTCCCCTGACAGATTGAAAAAAAACATTGGATCCTGTCCTGGAGAATTTTCAGAAATCAAGAAGTTCAGATGTTCAAAAATAAATAGGGATTGGAACAGGCGGAAAGTTTTTAAGCCGTTCAACCATAGTCATAGTAATGGTAAAGAAACAAATGATTAATATATACCTGTTATCTTATCGATTGTAATAGTGAGTGCTATATGAAGTTGTAATGCATTTATGCTATAATTAATTATAGAGAACGAGTTGATGATTTATAAAAATTGTTAAAAAGGTGAAGCAATGGATCAAAAGATAACCGGATATCTTGAAATAGCCGAAAGAGCAACGGATGAAATACAATTTGCCGAGAGTCCAAGGATTGTTGTAAAGATTGTATCAAAGTACATTTCTGAAGGATTTGGAGATAAGATTCAGTATGCATTTGTTGACAGGACCAGAAAGAGAATATATGAAACAGCTGTGCTCAACAGCACTGTTAAGAATATTCTTCCATTTTTTCTAGATGACAGGTTCATATCCGAAATTGTGAAGATGGAGTGGAGCGTCATCGACCCCAGGGGTGCAAGGCTACTCTTCCAGAAGCTTTCGGATCAGGATATCGACTTTGATATTCCTTTTTTGATAATTCCCAGGGAAAGGGGAAAGTATATTTTGCATTTCTCCGTACTATGGGGAAGTAAAAAGCTGGAAAAGATAGATAAGACTGACATAGATTTTATTAGAACTGTATGCAATGCAGCCGAAATGAGGATAAAGCTTCTTATAAATACAGAGGAAAGTGATGATACAAAGGAGCTGAAAAGAACTGCATTTGAGCTTAGAGATCTGTCCGGTATTGGATCGGATCTTATAACTCTCGGAAAAGAAGATTTTTTCGGTAGCATGCTCCTTCATGTAATGGGAAGGGCATTAAGCAAAACTGCCGTTCTCCTTCTTTCAACAAATGAAAACAACACCGAATACAGGGTTATTGCTTCCAGGGGGATTTATAAAAAGTATATAGAAAATACCCAGGTTACAGATAAGATGTTCTTTGTTAGAGAATTAAAGAAGTTAAAAGGTCCAGTTCTGGTGCAGGATATAGTTGACGTTCTGAGGGATGATGAAAAGAACCTGTTAAAGAGGCTTGAAGCATCGGTTCTTGTACCCCTTGTCTCGAAGAGTAATATAATTGGAATATTGACACTCGGCGAAAGGGTTAATATGCAGCCGTATACCGAGAAGATATTTGATTCAATAAAAATAATGTCAAACCAGATGGTGATGGCCATAGAAAACTCGAGACTTTCAAATATTAGGTATGCCTTTTCAAGGTACGTATCGCCGCAATTGGCTGATAATATTCTCTCTGACCCTGAGAGGATAAAGCTGGGAGGAGAGAGGAGAAAGGCAACAATTCTGTTTGCAGATATCAGGGGTTTTACCTCGATGACAGAACGTATGAAACCTGAAGATGTAGTGGACCTCTTAAATACTTACCTATCCGGTATGTCTGAAATCGTTTTTAAGTATGAGGGAACTCTCGACAAATATATAGGTGATTGTGTCATGGCGGTTTTTGGTGCACCTGTATCCCACGATAATGACACGGAAAGGGCTATTTTCACATCTGTAGAGATGCAGAACTTTGTTAATGAGATAAACGAGGTCAGAGAGACAAGGGGACTTCCCAGTGTCAAAATTGGTATAGGTATGAGCACCGGAGAAGTGATTGCAGGTAATATGGGGTCTATTGATAGGATGGATTACACGGTAATCGGCGATGTTGTAAATATTGCATCAAGATTGGAGGGACTAGCAGGTCCAGGGCAGATTTTAGTTACTAAAGATGTTTACAACGAGATTAAGTATCTGGTTGAAGGATCGTTTTACGACAGGCTCCATGTAAAGGGAAAGGAAAAACCTGTAGAGGTTTATGAGATTAGAGACCTTATTGCTAGGAGGTATTTAAAGACACTGGAAAAAAGAGAACCCTATATTATAGGCCATTTCTTAAATGTTGCAGAGGATGCAGCTAAAATAGCCTCACAGCTTGGTTTTACTAAAGAGGAGATAATGAAGTTGAAGGCGGCTTCCATGCTCATAGATATTGGACGTATCGGTTTGAACGAGAAAATTTTCAATAAACATGGAAAGCTTACCCCCGAGGAGTATGAAATCGTTAAAAGTCATGTTTTGAGAGGTGCGGAGTATGCCGAGAAAAGATTGAACCTTTTTAAAGAGGGTATAGATTTAATAAAGTACCATCACGAATGCTACGATGGATCGGGCTATCCATACGGCCTGAAAGGAGAAAATATCCCCCTTTGGGCAAGAATAGTTACAATCGTTGATGTATACCATGCTTTAACATCAAAAAGACCGCACAGGGAACCTATGAGCAGACAGGAAGCAATTGAAAGGCTGGTTGAAGGCAAAGGGAAATGTTTTGACCCGAAGCTGGTGGATATTTATGTGGAGTTACTTCAAGAAAGATTGGAAGAAAGTCCAGAAAGGGAGTTTGCAAATGCCTGAAATTCCGGAAAAAATGATAGTAAGAAGTGAGCTAGAAAAATCGCTGATATTTAAATCCCTGAAAAATATGAATATCCCTGTAAATATTAACTTCGAAGGTATAACCTACAGCGGTACTATCGAAAAATACGATACAGGCAGTATAGTGGTTAAGCTGGATTCACCAATAATTGGTGAGGCTGGGGAATGCAGTGTTAATTTTGTGTTCAATAACAACTATCATTACTTCAGTTCCACCCTCCAGATGCTGGACGAAAACAGGGTTATGATTTTTGTCCCCGAAGAGATAAAAAAGAATATAGTCCGAAAGTACAGGAGAATTTATGTTGAGGGGAAGGTTTTCATGAAGTTCAAAATCCTGGTCCAATCCCAGGCTTCCAAGTTTCAGGAGTCCACAATTATGGACGAGAGGTTTATTTTTCAGGAAGTAAAAAAACCGAAGCCTGCTATAGATAAGATGTTAATAGCAATTAAAAATCTTGTTTCCGAGTTTGCACAAAAGATACAGATTAAAGTTTACAAACCCGAGGATAAGATGGATTTTGTTGACAAAATTCTGCACGATACTAAAAAGATCTTCCTTATTTATAACTCCTATGAGGATTCTATTACAGAGAGAAGGTTTATGGATGAGTCTATAGTTACGGTTGCCGATGTGTACAGGTATTATGTTGGAGCCGGTGAAACCAGGAAGGGGATTGAGAGCAAATTATTGGATTTTCTGCAAAGCCGTAGGGATTTGAGGATATTTTCAGAATGTTATGTGCCACTTATGCTTGAAGATGAAGTTGTGGGCTATATAAGATTAATCAACGATTTTGACTATCACCGCAGCATAAAACCTATAAATGCACAGAAAGTAAAAGAATATGCCGATGTTCTGGTTGAAGCGCTTGTAAAGTATGATTACTTCAGACTGGATAGTGGAGACAGGTACGATATTCCCGTTATTAACATAAGTGCAGGGGGGCTTTTATTCAGGCTTACTAACGATAAAATAAAGAAGTATATCACAAAAAATACGGTTCTTATGGCTTCAATAAGTTTTCCCGACAGAAAGATAGATGTAAGG
>JALXDB010000354.1 GCA_026990615.1 Spirochaetota bacterium | reverse complement strand
CTCTATTAACAAACTAATAAGAGGTAATTATGAGTGAAAAATTTAAATCCGGATTTATATCAATAATAGGAAGACCTAACGTGGGGAAATCCACACTGCTGAACTCCCTTATCGGTACAAAGGTAAGCATTGTTTCTAATATTCCCCAAACAACAAGATTTCAGGTGCGTGGAGTACTCAATCTTAAAAATGCTCAGATCGTTTTTGTTGACACTCCCGGAATGCACTCCTACAAAGAGAAACTCGCTTCTCACCTCAACACAGTTGCCAAAAGAAGTATAGACGGAATTGAAGGGATTATGTACGTTATGGATGTTTCAAGAAAACCCGGCAAAGAGGAAAAAGATATAATGAAGTTTATCCTTGGTACAGATCTACCTGTGATAATGGTTTTTAACAAAATTGACCTAGGTGAAAAGTATAAAAAAGCATACATTGAGCTCTGGAATGAGCTATTAAAAACTTATGATAAAAAAGACCCGGTAGTCAGCACTGTTTCTGTATCAGCCATAAACGGTAAAAACATAGAAGAACTTATAGATGAGCTTGTAAAGATACTGCCCGAAGGTCACCCATTTTATGATAAAAATACTAAAACTGACTTCCCATTGAAGTTTCGCATATCGGATATAATCAGGGAAAAATTGTTCAGCCACTTAAGGGAGGAGCTGCCCCATTCAATCGCAGTAGAAGTGGAAGAAATTGAAGATAGGGGAAATTTTTACTACATCAACGCTGTAATATACGTTACCAGGGAATCACAAAAACCTATAGTTATAGGTAAATCAGGAAGCCTCATTAAGAAAATTGGCAGCGAGGCAAGAGAAGAAATAGAAGCCATTATGGGAAAGAAGGTGTTCCTCGATATATTCGTCAGAGTTGAAAAGGACTGGCAGAACAGCACCAGAATACTAAAAGAACTGGGTTACTGGTGGGCATAATACAAATTCAGGGCATAAATCAACGTATAAAGCATAGCAAAAATATTTAAAAGAGCTCTTTTATTCAATCTTGAACCGAAAACATTACAATCACATTCCAACAGGATTAATACTTAAAGGGGCCTAATTAGTTTAATTATCAAATTCTATTTCAAAGAGAGGCTTCAAAAAGGTATTAGTATTTAAACCTAAAATTATATGGAGAACACAAATAAAGCTATGTCGGCCCTGCCCGGAGCCGTTTGAGCTCGAAGACCAAACTCTAAAGTCTCTGCAGCACCTCATCCTTTATCTCAGACAGCTCTTCTTCATCGATTCCGGCCTCCCTCTCTTCTACCAGAAGGAGGATTGTATCATCTTTTGTTACTATCATATCGGGCGAAGGGTCCTGAAACTCCCTGTTATCGCTCTTTCTCAGTTTAATTGCCCTAACAGCATCCATAGATTTTACAATATCCTCAACTTTAACCTCATCCTTCTTAAAATGTTTGTACAGCTTTAAAGAATAGCCCATAATAGCCATTGTTGATATTTCGAGCTTATTTGCCTTATAATTCTTACTATATTCCGATATTATGAGCTGAGCCATCTGCTGCCCTCCCAGCCTCAGAGGGTACACAACGGAGTTTGCCCCAGCCCTTATCATCCTCTGCTCACCATCAGATTTATACCCTCTAACTATTATTAAAAGCTCGGGATTTAATTCTCTTGCTGCAAGAGTAACGTACATGTTCAAAGAATCATCACCGAGACATACAACTATGCCCCTTGCACGTTTTACACCCGCTTCAATCAGGGTGTCATCATAGGTAGCTTTGCCTTTAACCACTAGATAGTTTTTCATCATTGCAAACTCTGCTATTCTCTCATCGTTTTCTATTATTACAAAGGGAATACCCGCATTGTACAGCTCATTGCTTATGGAGCTTCCAATATCTCCAAAGCCGCAAACTATAAAGTGGTCCTTTAATTTGCTCACCTTTTTTCTCATTTTATTTGCCTCTATAATAGCCTTGAAATTTCTTTCTATAAATCCCCTTGCAAGCTGGCTGGCGAGTACTGCAGCCGTACTCAAGCCAAGGAAGATAAAAAATATTGTAAAAATTTTCCCAGCTGTTGTAAGAGGCTTAACTTCACCGTAACCTATGGTGCTTATTGTGATGATTGTCATATAAAGTGCATCAAGAAAAGACCAGTTACCGCCTATTAAATAGTAACCTAGAACGCCGATTGCAAAAACTGCAATAATTATTAAAATCTGTACCTTTTTACTCATCGTACATCCGCTGCTCAACAGATATTCAAAATATATGATAATAAATTAAAATATTATCGGCATTAAGTTTATTACCGGTACAACAGAACTACTTAATATTCTCAAAAGGATGCGACACGACCATTTTCAATCTTACAGGAAATATTTATTACACCCGGTTAAACCCATGCTTTTATAAGCTATTAGTCTTTTTTAAATTTATATCGGATTCATTACCAGTTGCCTGTAATTCAATCAAATTAAAACCATTACATTCAGGCAAAATCAATAAAAAGATTGAAATATTTTCAGGGATAATTATATATAGTATATAATCTTCTCAGCACAGGAGATGGAGGATATATCATGAAATACAGAAAACTCGGACGAACCAACCTGGATGTAAGTTGTATAGGTTTTGGAGCACTGCCGCTTACAGGTCTTAATCAGAGCGAGGCCGATGAAGTTCTAAATACAGCACTTGAGAGGAAAATAAATTTCATCGATACCGCAAGAGGATACAGAGAAAGCGAAGAGTTAATAGGGAACGCCATTTCCCACAGAAAAAATGAATTCTACATAGCAACAAAAACAAGGGGCAGAAACAAAGATAAAATACTGAGAGATTTTGAAACCAGTTTAAAGAAATTAAAACTTGACAGAATAGACCTATACCAGATCCACTACGTCAACACAATGGAGGAACTCGATGATGTGCTTTCCGAACGGGGTGCTCTAAAAGTCCTGCAGGAACTTAAAGAAAACGGTCTCATCGATTTTATAGGGATTACCGGCCACGATTCATCAGTCTTGCTGGAGGCAGCTAAAACAGGCCTATTCGATACGATTCAAGGGGCCTTTAGTTTTATAGAAAGTTCAGACTCGGTACTCAGTCTTATCGACTACTGTCACAATAACAATATCGGATTTATTGTTCAAAAACCTCTTGCAGGGGGTGCAATAACAAACGGGATAGCTGGTTTAAAATGGATACTTCAGCATCCTGTCTCGACCGTTATACCGGGTATGATAAAGAAAAATGAAGTTCTATTAAATACATCCATAGCAGATGGCCCCTATACGCTATCCCCCGAAGAAAAAGAAGAACTCAAAACCATAGTCGGTGAACTGGACAAATTCTTCTGCAGGAGATGCTACTACTGCCATCCTGTCTGCCCAGAAAATATAAGAATAGGGGTTATTCTGGAATTCTTCGGAAAAGCTCAGAGGGAAGAAAACCTCCCGCTTGCAAGAAGATGGTACAGGGAAATGGATGTCAAGGCTGATGCCTGCACTGAATGCGGACTGTGTGAAAAAGAATGCCCCTATAATCTACCCATTATACAGCTCCTTAAAGAAGCACACGCACTACTGGGATAAATTTGATAGGGTGATATAAATATGAAAATAGCATTGATAAACGGACCTAATCTGAATCTTTTAGGTGTCAGAGAACCGGATATATACGGAAAGGTAAATCTTAAGGATATCGTAAAAATGGTTAAAAGAGAGGCAAAGAAAAGCGGAACAAGGGTAAAGGCATTTCAGTCAAATCACGAAGGAAAGATAATCGACTTTATACACCGAATACGGAGAAAGAATTTTAATGGGATCATAATAAACCCAGGTGCCTTTACCCACTACAGCATTGCAATCAGGGACGCAATAAAAGCCGTAAACATTCCGACAGTTGAGGTTCACATCTCTGATATAGAAAAAAGGGAGGAGTTCCGAAAATTATCCGTTATAAAGGACGTTTGCATAACACAGATAAAGGGGATGGGGCCAAAAGGATACATTGAAGCACTGCACGTTCTATTAAAAGGCGCCAAGTAGTCAGCCTATATCGTCAGAATAGATTTTATCGCCTTAACAACAAGCTGCCTTTCTACAGAATCGTCCGGGTAACCGTAGCCTATCTTTTTAAGCAGTATGTAGTTGACCTTTCCGCCTCTTTTCTTCTTATCAGACTCAATATATTTCATTATTCCTTTCACAGAACTTAACTTAAACTTCGGTATCTCGAAAGAATTCAATAGAGTCATCACCTTTTTATACTCTTTCTCCTTCAAATACTCCATTAAATGGGAGAGCTCTGTGGCAATCTTCATACCGACAATCACAGCTTCTCCGTGTAGAAACTTTTTATATCCGGTTAGTTTCTCAATAGCGTGGCCGAAGGTATGGCCAAAGTTTAGAATCATTCTCAATCCACTTTCAAATTCATCGGACTGTACAACCTCCCTCTTCACCTTCACTGCAGAGAGCACGATGTAATCAGTAAAATCAGGGTCCTTGAGAATTCCGTCTTTCAAAGATGCATTGTCAATCCTCTCAGAGTCGCCTCTCAGTTCGGAGATTTTATCGTATATCTTTGAAAACATCTTTTCGTTGAAAATAAGTGCTGCCTTAACCACCTCGGCCATCCCTGCGGTAATCTGTCTTG
>JALXDB010000353.1 GCA_026990615.1 Spirochaetota bacterium | reverse complement strand
TTTCGAAGACCAGTTTGAGAGCAAGATACACACCAGGATAGCAGGTCAACTTAAATGGCTAATAGAGAAAGTCACTTCTATTACTCCAAGGAGTCAGGGAAAAGATGTAGATCATAATAATGACAAGAAAAATGTGATAGCAGTTTTTGGGACATGGGGTTCTGGGAAATCCACAGTGATTAACCTTCTGGAAAAGACTCTTGGGGATAATTACAAAGTGATAAAATATGATTCTTGGTCCCATAGAGATGAGCATCTTAAAAAAGCTTTTCTTCTTCATTTACTAGAATCACTTAAATTAAAAGAATTAAAACTTGATGTTGCAACAAACAAAAAAAAGAACAAAAAATTCTGGGATAAAATTAAAAATTCTGTGTTTGGAGAAGACAATGACAAAGATCCGGAAGTAGGGCTGCAAGACTTAATTTTAGGCAAGATCAGGAAACAGCAGATTGAGCGAATACCTAAAATTCAAGTGAGTTTTGGATTGTTCATAATAGGCTCTATTCTTTTTTTGGGAGCCATAAGTATATCAATCCTGAACATCCTCAAATTAATTCAACCCAATTTGTTCCATCAGGATACCACTAAATCATTGGTTATCTCATGGGATATCCTTTCGTATCTTTCCTATTTTCATCATTCACACCCACGATTATTTTGGGTCATGACCGTCTCCATCTTTATCGTACTTTGGATTTTTCACAATCGAATTGCTAAATCACTTTATGCTCCTTTTCTAAAAATACCCAAATCTATAACTGAAACAGTTCTAAGCCATGGTGAAGCTGATATACCATCTTTGCAATTTCAAGAGTATTTTAAATTCATTTTGTCAAAGTGGCTGGAATTGAAAGAAAATTCTAATAAAACACTTATCATTGTTCTGGATAACCTTGATCGAGTAAGTGACGAAATAGTGTTGCGTTTCTTCTCCTTGATTCAATCTGTTCTGGATGCGGTGAAATTTGATGATCATAAAGAGGCATTTCAAGAAAAAGTTATGTTCATAGTTCCAATCGATAAAGATAGGGTATTTCAAGTATTTGGAGGAAAAATGATACACTCGGAGAATACAAAATTAGATAAATCATCTGATTCAAAATTTTTTCCAGAGGATTTCTTAAAGAAGTTATTCCCTTACGCGGTGGAAATCCCTGATCTCGTGGATTCAAACTGGAGAGTTTTCTTCAAAGAAAAACTTATTGAAGTTTTCCTCCAGATGGAGGAGGCATTTGCAGAGACAAGCTTAATAACCGGGATATTTCATAGAGGTATATCCCAAAATAACCACAAGGTCACCCCGAGAGAAATAATTCATTTTATCAACGAAATGGCTATTAACACATCTGCTTATAAATCTATACAAGCACGAGATTTGAGACCAACGGACATTGTCCTGATTGCACTTTACACCGCTATTAAGCGGTACGACTCAAACTGGTCTAAAGAACTTTCTGGACAGGATAAACCACATGGAAAGGAATTTGGAACTAATAAAAATTTTAAGACCATATTTGAACCTATGGTAACTCCTCATATTGGAATTATTATCCCTGAAAACTATGATATTAATATTCTTCAGCTTCATTACCAAACCAAAGATGTGTGGGATTTGTTTTTAAGTGGTCCTTTTCACGATATCCTTGCTGAGGGAGGAGAAAAAGCCTATGAAATTTTTGTCAAACAGATAAAACCCAAAGTGGAAATTCTCACATCTGATCGAGAGCAAATAATTCTGAATGAATATTTTGAAACATTTTTACAGGAAGAGTCTAAAGAATTATCCGCAAGTCCAGTGAAAATTGGTCGTTCCGTCTGGCTCCTTCAACAGTTGAACCTAAATAATAAAATACTTCAACAGCAGTTATGGCTTTATTTACAAAGCAGTGTTAAAAAGGAATCACCTGAGTTGGAAACTCTGGACAGCACAGCAAAAGAAGGGTTGTTACATATTCTTTCCCGAGATCTTCCAGATAAAACCACGGTAATTCAAAATTTTACTCAACATTTTATTAAAATACTCGACGAATTTAAGGAGAGTATGGAGGGATCAAAATGACGACCGAAACATTTTGGACAAATTTCATAGATTTGGTGCGGGGAAATAATGAATTACAAAAGGCTTTTATCCAGAAGATGAACAATGAACAAGACCAAAATAAACGATTTGAACGACTATCTGCTCTTGTTCATAACTTACATAAAGATGGCATTCTTTCGGAAAACCGAATATTTCTACAAAAATTGGCTGACGATATCCTTCTCTTACATATACTTGACCAACTAAAATACATACTAAATGGCTTATCTCTCCGGGAGGACCCGGGTATCCAAAAAATTCAAGAAACGCATATTAGAATTTTACAACTTTATGATATTTCGCATTTGGAGCAGTTTAAGGAAAAGTATCAAGATATTAACGCTTCAATAAAGAGTATACTCCAGCCTGTATATAAATTTTTAAAAGAATGGCATAAATTCCAAGACGAAATTAACCTCGATGAACTTTCTGGATTTCAATCTTTTATTAAGTCGTCAACTATACCAGATCTGATATTGATCCTGTCTATACATTTATATATAACAGATCCTTCGGAGCAAAATCAGGAAATGCTACAGGAAATTGCTAACTTAAACCTCCATTATTTTACATGGTTCAATGCATTTAAGAACGTCCCAAAATTTCATAATCCTCTTTTCCATGGAATGATAGCCTCAACTTTTCTTTGGATATTAGATACCAAGAAAATCAACGAAGAAACAAAAGCTAAAATGATTACTTTAAACGAGATTGACAAGATAAATAGATTGGTCCCGAAAAATTTCGAAGATTACCCATATAATATTATAGCAAAAATTATACGACAATCCCTTCAAAACCATAAGTATAGAGAGAAATCTTTTAAGGCTTTTGAGGACTTCCTCAACCTAATCGACACCATGGGTTATAGTAAGAAATTTGTGGATAAACTCGGGGAATTCTTCAAAATAGTTAGAGAACTGCGTTATTCACCTCTTTACAATGAGACAAAAGAATATATAGGATTCCTTTCTCAACACCTTCTTGACCGTGTTAACTCTGAATCTTGCTGGGATTCTCTCGTAGATCATGCTTTGATGTTCGTTCTAACAGAGAAAAAGTTCCGTAAAGAAAGGTTCCAGATAGAAAAGATACACGATACCAAGTTCAATCACACAATATCTAATCTTTCGGATGACTGTTTGATGAAACTTATTCAACATGCATTTTTTAACATCAATAACAGAAAGGATGAAACGGATAGTAAACTTTTAAATAACACTTCGACATTCTTGCTTCTTGACCCTGTTCTCAGTAAATGGAGGAACTCATCCCGTAAAGAACTTCTTAAAAGACATCTTAAAAATGCTCTCTCTGATGAGTCAGTATGGAATAATTTTTCGGAAGAAGGATTTCCATATTATCCTCTATTGGCTTCGTTAGATCAGTGGATAGATGAGAACGAGTCAATTGGAGTGTCTTTTTCTCCCTTTGGAAAACTGATTATTGAGTCCATAGGCAAATATCTTATAAATCAGGAGCACAAAGAGGAAGAAATACTTCTTATTCTTAGAAATGCTGATCTGATATTTTCTTCTCAAGCTCTTAAGACACTCTCAAATACTCTCCTGTACGAGATTTTTAATTCAATTTCTAACATCATTCCTAACATTAACACGGATCGCTACAGAAAAATAATCAAGGAATTTTTAGAGAACAAAGCTATACAAAAGGCGATCTCCGAAAAGTTCATCGAAGAACTTGCTCGTGAAACCATTCGACAAAAATTTGCTTCTTATATTTTTTATATGATGGCGAAATTTCTAAGGGATGTCCTATATGCTTACGTCCATCGTGGAAAACGAAAAAGCAAATGGAAAGATACTGTGGGCCTTCGAGAAAGCATTGAAAAATATATAAAGACCAAAAAAGTCGATGAAGACACAAAGAAAATACTTATGGAAATTAAAGATATGATAAGATGAGGCCTTAGATAGGAGTCAGCAAATTCTCCTATTTATCAAATATCCATTTTATGGCTCTTAATAAGGGTCGATTCTTTAAAGCTGGAGCGCAGTCTTTTTTTTTCAACAAACTGATCATCAGCCTCTACACCTATTACTCATCTTCCACCCACGTGAAAATTGGGGGAGATTCAGTTATAATGAACCACTATGCAAAACGACTATATCCTGAGAGCTATTATCGGTGAAGACGAGGCACTGGCACTAATTGCCATTTCCACGAAAACAGTCGAAGAGGCAAGAAGTATTCATAAGACATTCCCAACTCCCACAGCGGCACTGGGCCGTGCACTCACCATTGTGGGCATGATGGGAGTTACAATGAAAGGAAAAGAAAGGATTTCCCTGCAATTCATCACATCTGGCAAGATTCAGGAAATCTACGTTCAGGGAAACGCAGAAGGCCATGTCCGTGGCTACATCAAATGGCCACAGGTTGAGGTTCCATTCACTCAGGATGGCAAGCTCAATGTAGAGGGAGCCCTGACAAACAAAGGGTTTCTCTACGTCGTGAGAGATTTCGGGTTCGGTGAACCCTTTGTGGGCTCCATTCCCCTTCAAACTGGGGGAATTGCCACCGACGTTGCATACTACTACAC
>JALXDB010000352.1 GCA_026990615.1 Spirochaetota bacterium | reverse complement strand
GTGATCAAGGTGAAGCTCGTGGGAGATATTTTCGTTGAACAGGGCGATCTGCTTATGAATACGTTTAATTCAATTGTCGATAAAAATCCAAAGCAGGTTGTAATTGATATGAGTGAATTGAAATCAATAACAAGTTCCGGTATTGGCAAAATTGTACTGCTTTACAAGAAACTTGAAAAAAATGGGGGTAAAATTAAGATTGTTGGTGTGAATGATACTATATCCCAAATATTCAAGATAGTTAAACTCGACAAGCTGATAGAAATAGAAGGCTTAAGCAAATAATTTCTCTTTTCTATATAAGCTTTGAGTAATAAATTTAGTTTACAAAAGGTAGAGCAGGGACCTAAGATGTTTGGAAAGTTTAGAAGAAAAAGGTATTTCAAAAATGACATAACCCCTGTTTTAAAATCATGGGAATATGACCCGCAGCAGGATATGATGGTAAGAAGAATCAAAGGGGCTGACGGGAAGGTGAAAATCCAGATGAGGCTCGATTTAGGCATACTTCAGATGGAGCAGGAGGGGAGACCGGATGGGAAGAGGCCCCACGGGAAGGAATCACTTCTGGATTATTTTGAAGGTATAGTTGAAGAACTCCAGAGAAAATACGGCACGGCTGCGGATTTCACTCTTGATAAAGAGGACTGTTACGCCCTTCAACAGGAAGGAATCCAGTACTATTACAGGTATCTGTGTTTTTTTCAACTCGGAGATTATGAGAGGGCGGAAAGGGATACTGCAAGGAACCTGAGGCTATTTGATTTTGTAAAGAAGTATGCTATCGACAAACAGTACATAGAGGAGTTCGAGCAGTACCGACCCTATGTCATGATGATGAATACAAGGGCCAAGGTTCTCAGTGCTTTGAGGGCAAAGAATACACCGAAGGCAATGGACGAGATAAAGGAAGGAATTGATAAGATCGAGGATGTTTATAGAAAGAACGGGGAGATGTACAGTAAACAGAAAACAGAAGTGACTTTCTTGAGAAACTGGGCTGAAGAGATAATCAAAAGTTATACTCCTTCAAAGAGACAGCGGCTGGTTGAGGAATTGAGGATAGCTGTGGAAAATGAAGAGTATGAAAAAGCTGCTAAGATAAGGGACAAGTTAAATAAACTCAGGGATTAATCGCCGATTAGCATACCATCTGTGATACTTTTAATGAAAATAAAGTAAAGTAATTTCTTTTCTATAGAATTACAATATAATTACAAGCCAGACCGCGTATTTTTCTATATAGCAACAAGGCTAATCCCCTTCATAATCTCGACTGGTGGAAGATTCAGTATAGTTTTTTGCTTTTTACCAATATAAAATTACTCTCCACTTACTATTGAAAAAATCATTACGGAAATCAGTGTCTGATTGAGCGAATTGTTATCTTTTCCCTTTAAATTATTTGTATTATTATCAAGTTACCCTTGTGTAATATTATCAGAATTAAAATCTAGATAAAATGCTTATCCTAATTATATAGATATTTTGTTAATTGTTTTTCTAAAGATGTAGAGCGCTGTCATTTCGAGCCTTGTTTAATCAAGACGAGAAATCTGTAATTCTTTATATTTTAAAGATTTCGTCGCTTCGCACAAAAGATAAAAGAGATATTTCCCTACGCTAACAATTGCACTTTACTATGTTACGTCAGAAAGCAAAAGATATTTCTTCGCTTTGCTCGAAAGATAAAATCCGGTTTTTAGAGAGCACTCGTTTATTATTCTCTAACTGAATATACCTTATAATTAATTTTTTTGAGAAATTCAGATTCATATTTTTCATTAAAACATTATCTAGGAAGTTCCCTCGGTTTTCCAGAAACTATTACATTTGTGTTTGTAAATATAACTATTTTCATAGTTTTCTAGTATTTTAAACAGCTTTTTTACATTATCCTCACTCAATCCTAGTTTGTTCCTTATTTCGTCTCCTAATGAAATTAATTTTTTGAATTGTTCTTTTTTAGAGAAAGTGATTACAGTACAATAAACTATTTTCTCATATTCAATAAGGTGCGTTGTCTTAGAAATAAAATTTTGTTAAACTGCCGGGTAAGTATAAAAGGGTTCACACGTTCACGGCTTTTTATATCGCATGAAGTATATTTTTCTCCCATACTCTTTAAATCTCTCCAGAAAAAGACTGGATGGGTAGGATTCCGGGTAGGATGAATATCCCTCTTTGTAGACCGGTTTTAGTTGATCTACCTTTTTAAACTCCTCGATAATCCAATCCCTGTACTCCTCATGATCTGTTGCTATGGATATATATCCTCCCTTTTGGAGCCTAATAGTCAGCATCCTGATAAAACCCTCTTTTAAGAGTCTGTGCTTGTGATGTCTTTTTTTAGGCCAGGGATCCGGAAACAGCGCAATAAACTCTTTGACCATCTCCTCGTATAGAAACTCCCATATAAAAATTCTGGAATCTCCCTTGAAAACTGCAATGTTTTGAAGATTTCTCTTCTCTATTTTGGAGTAAAACTTTCTGGCCCTTCCTCCCAGTATCTCGGTTCCGATGAAGTTGAGGTGCGGATTCATCATTGAGTATTCTACTAGAAAATGGCCGTTGCCAGATCCAATCTCAACCACGATTGGATTTTTATTGCCAAATAATCTGAGAAAAAACTCTTCAGCTTCTTTTTTATTAGTCGGTGGAATTACATCTTCAAGGGTAAAAAATTTCTTTACTTTCATATTTTCCATAGCTGTGCTGTACTATTCAACCGTAACACTCTTGGCCAGATTTCTTGGCTGATCTACATTGCACCCCCTTTCTATTGCCACGTAGTAAGCGAGCAGTTGAAGGGGGATTACGTTGACTATCGGTGTAAGAGGTGTAATTGTGTGCGGAACCTCGATTACCTCGTCCGACAGTTCTCTGATCTTGGTATCCTCTCTATTGATTATGCTTATAACTGTACCTCCCCTTGCCTTGACCTCCTGGACATTGCTGACAATTTTTTCGTAGATAGCATCTTTGGTTGCTATTACGATTGTTGGCATATGTTCGTCGATGAGTGCAATCGGGCCGTGCTTCATCTCGGCAGCGGGGTATCCTTCAGCATGGATGTATGATATCTCCTTGAGTTTTAATGCCCCTTCGAGAGCAACAGGGAAGTTGTAGCCCCTCCCGAGATAGAGGGCGTTATTGTGATTTGATAGGATTTTTGCAAGCTCCTTAATCTTTCTATCGTTCTTCAATACATCTTCAACTAGTTTCGGAATCTCCCTCAGGGCGTTTACAATATTTCTGCCCCTTTCCAGAGGCAGATTTTTCATTCTACCGAGCATAAGGGCAATCATTATTAAAACCATCACCTGCGATGTGAAGGCCTTTGTCGAAGCCACTCCAATTTCAGGACCCGCATGGATATAAACACCGGCATCGGTTTCCCTTGCTATAGTGCTTCCAACGACATTGCATATGCCCAGAACAATTGCTCCTTTTCTCTTGGCTTCCCGTAGCGCGCCGAGGGTGTCAGCTGTTTCTCCGGATTGGCTTATAACAAATACAATATCTCCTTCATTTATTATTGGGCTTCTGTACCTGAACTCTGAGGCATATTCAACTTCCACAGGGATACCCGCGAACTCTTCTATAAGGTATTCACCTATTAATGCAGCATGCCAGGATGTACCGCATGCTGTTATTACTATTCTTGGGGCGTTCTTTAGATCATCTATATAGTCAATAAGTCCGTCAAGACGGGCGGTGCCCTCTTCGTAGTTCAGTCTTCCCCTTATTGTATTTTCCAGCGAGTTCTTCTGTTCGTGTATTTCCTTGAGCATGAAATGGTCGTAGCCGTTCTTTTCGATCATTTCCAGATTCCAGGATATCTGCTGAACCTTTTTCTGTACCTCGTCGTTGACCGAGTTTAAAACATGGTATCCATCTCTGTTTATTTCGGCAATCTCTCCATCCTCAAGGTAGATAATCTCCCTCGTGTATCTCAATACCGCAGCGACATCCGAGGCAACTATATATTCGTCTTTTCCCTTTCCTATGAGTATTGGGCTCCCCTTTCTTGCAATAAACAGGGAGTCGGGGTAGTTTTTATTGATTATAGCAAGCCCGTAAGTTCCCTGAACCTCCGCCAGAGATTGAAATAAAACATCGGTGAAGGAATCGCTCTTGCAATCCTTCATATTTTCCTCTATTAGATGAGTCAGCACTTCTGTATCTGTATCACTTTTGAAGGTATGCCCCTTTTCTTCAAGGTATTTCTTCAGAGAAAGGTAGTTTTCGATAATACCGTTGTGTACGAGAACAATGTCACCGGAGCAGTCCGAGTGAGGATGGGCGTTTATACTGTTTGGTTCTCCGTGAGTAGCCCATCTTGTATGGGCAATCCCGAGGTTGGCCATGAATTTTTTCTTTTCAACCATGTTTGCAAGGTCCGATACCTTGCCTTTTGTCTTTATAACCTCTATTTTATCGCCTTCAAGAATGGCAATTCCGGCTGAATCGTATCCCCTGTATTCAAGCCTTTTCAAGCCGTCAATTAACACCGGCACTGCTAATCTGTTTCCTATATACCCAACTATTCCGCACATAGTCTATCTCCTTATATATAAAAGAGTTAATTAATTAATAAATAATATATATCTAAAAAACAATTTTTAAATTTATTTTTTAATCTTTATA
>JALXDB010000351.1 GCA_026990615.1 Spirochaetota bacterium | reverse complement strand
AATATATTCTTTATTTTTCTCATCTGGTTAATATCAGACTCCGAAAAAAGAATCTTAAGATACTCTTTTTTAAGTTTGCCAATTCCGTGCTCCCCTGAAACTGTCCCCCCCAGTTCAACTGCCTTCTCTGCAAAACTCCTGTACAGGGATACCGATCGCTCCAGTTCCTCTGTATTTTTTGGAATCATATTTACATGCAGATGATTGTTTCCTATATGGCCAAAAATAACATGGTAAATGCCGCCTTCCTTTAACAGCTTTCGGTAATAGCCTAACATACCCCTTAATTTACCGTCGGGTACAGCCATATCTGTACCTACCTTGTGTATTTCCGGATTATCAATTTTGATTTTAGATATTTTTCTGTTGATTTCTTCTGGCACCGAATGGCGTACTACTTTCAATCTTTCCATATCCCTATTTTCAACTGATGCAATCGTTTCATCTACTGCCCCTCCATGCTCTGCTATTTTATCTCTCCAGCCCTTTAAACACTTCTCTGTTTCGACCAGTGATTCATGAAAGGATTCAAAGTATATCCCGCATACTCCAGAAGGGAAATCGGGGATCTCCGAAACAGGTCCCTGCTTTTTCTTTAGCTTCTCTATTAACAACATGGCCTCATGGTCAAAATACTCGAGCGCCGTTACTCCCCTCATTGTATACCTTGCATCTTCAACAAAATCTAATGAGGAGTCTTCATCCCTGAAAAAGGTCAATCCAGAGATCACTTCTTCCGGCCATTCGACAACTCTAATATCCGCTCCTGCTATAATACCGAGAGTTCCTTCACTTCCGATAAAAAGATCTATAAAATCCATGGGATTAGCGCTGTAGAAGCCCGCAGAATGTTTTGTTTCTGGTATCTTATACGAAGGAGCCCTGAAATTCAGCTTTAACCCCTCTCCTTCAATCCTGAAATACCCGTTTCCTGCCAGAACCTCTCCCCGCCTTATCCTGATATGATGCCCCGATAGCACAATAATATCAAGGGCCTCAATAAAACCACGGGTTGGCCCGAAACGAAGGGTTCTGGCCCCCGAAGCGTTTGTTGCAATAGTCCCTCCAATTGTTGCAGTGGTCTCAGTCGGATCCGGAGGGTAAAAATATTTTTTCTTTGACTTTACCATCTTTTCAACGCATCCATCCGAAAAAGGGAACTGTTTTTCTTTAAGGATTCTTGATATTTCATTCAGTCTGACTCCCGATTCAACACTGAGAACAAATTCTCTCTCGTTACGTTCGCACTTAAGGCCCAGAACCCTGTTCATCTTTTCGAGAGATAGAAGCCACCCACCATCCGGCACCGACCCGCCGCAAATGCCGGTTCTTCCTCCGGATACTGTTACAGTTTTGCCTTCTTCGGCGGCCTTCAGAACAACCCACGCTATATTCCGGAGACTTTTCGGGAAAAAGAGTTTCTCCGCTCTGCCATAACCAAGGTTTGATTCATCTCTGAGATAATCACGGTAATTTTTTAGAATGTTTTCATATCCCTCGACCGTATTCATACCATCCGATGAGGGCTCCAGTTTTTCAATATAACTATCCCTGCCAATTTTCACCTTACAGCTCCTCAATCAAAGCCGGTATAATTTCGTAGAGATCTCCTACAACCCCGTAATCTGCAATTTCAAAAATGGGAGCCTGGGGGTCCTCATTTATGGCTATAATCATTTTAGAATCCTTCATGCCAGCTACATGCTGTATCGCACCCGAAATACCGCATGCTATATAGAGTTCCGGAGACACCGTGTATCCGGTCTGGCCAATCTGATGGGAATGATCAATCCATCCCAGGTCCACAGCCCCCCTTGAAGCTCCAACCACACCACCCAGTTTGTCCGCAAGCCTTTTTAAAAGTTTAAAACCTTCGGGTTTGCCAAGCCCCCTTCCTCCTGAAACTATGACCGATGCATCCATCAATCCTGTCACTGTCTCTTTAATCTTTCTCTCAATTATTTCGGGAAGTAAAGAAGCATCCAGTCTCTCAGTCAATGTCTTCCGGTAAATCTTCTTAATGCTGAAACTAACCCCGCAGCTACGCACGTAATTCTTCTTAAACACCCCGGGCCTGACCGTGGCCATCTGAGGCTTTGAATCTCTGCAGATTATTTCAGCCATTATATTGCCACCAAAGGCAGGTCTGGTCTGAACAAGAAGATCGCCATCTATATCCAGACCCGTACAGTCCGCCGTTAATCCTGTCTTCAACTCTGATGCTGCAAGCGGCATAAGAGTTCTTCCAAATCCTGTGGCGAGGGAAAGCAGAATCGATGGTTTTAGTTTTTTAACAGCATCCACCAGCATAGATGCATTTAACAAGTCCTCCGCCTTTCCCTTTAACTCTACCTCTTCTTCAGATGCAGAATGTTCAAGGATAATAATTTCATCCAACCCGCATCTGCATAATTCTCCTGCCGTATCATCTTCTACGCTGCCAAAGGCAATACCGACAACCTTCTGGCCCAGTTTTTTATTCAATTCACAGGCCTTTGAAACAAGGCCGAATACGTATCTGTTTAATCCTCCGGCCGGCTCATTTTCCAGAATTACCCATATATCTCTATAATCCTCCCTGTTGATTTTAGACTCTTTCGCACTCATAGTAGAACTTTCCTTATCCAGTAGTATATGCTGACAGAATTTTTTTCAGGGTTTTTGCCCTCTCCTTTATACTCCCCTCAATAAAGGTAACCCCTCTTTTTACCTCAGGTGTGAATGTTTTCCTTACCCTCGTTGGCGAACCCTTCAACCCGCACCGCTCAACATCAGCATCAATATCTTCTGGCCCCAGAATATGTACCCTGGTATTAAACGATTTTATTAAACTATTCAGAAGGGGAAGACGCAGTCTCTTTTTAGCCTTAACAACGGTTATAACTCCCGGTAGTTTAAGTTTTATCACCTCTTCTATATTTTCTACATACCTGTGCAGAAGAATTGATCCACCTTCCAGATCGAAAAAATCATCCACATATGTTACAACAGGATAGTTTAAAAAGACCGATACCTCGGGGCCAACCTGACCAGTGTCGCCATCTATTGCCTGCTTCCCCATGATTATTAAATCGTATGGACCCGATTTTTTTATCCCCTGACTTAAAATGTAGGAAGTGGCAAGAGTATCCGAGCCGGCAAAAGCCGGAGAGCTCAGGAGAAAGGCTCTGTCAGCTCCGAGGGCAATGGCATATCTGAGAACTCTTTCTACCGAAGGTATTCCCATAGACAATACAGTAACCCTGGCTTTTGCTCTTTCGGCAATTTCAAAGGCCATTTCGAGGGCTGATTCATCGTATGGATTTATAATACTCGGGACCCCCTTTCTTATAAGAGTCCCCTTCTCAGGATCAATCCTAACCTTCTGTGTATCGGGAACCTGTTTTATACATACGCATATATTCACTTCAGCAAAACCTCTCTAATCAAGTTAATTAGCATTTCCGTCATTCTATTATATATACTTGGTATATATACCTGGATTTAATCTGATTGACCATCAAGTGTTTTAACAGATACGAGGGGATAAAAAACAAGCAGGATTCCCGAGATAACCATCAGTGCTCCTCCAACTCCAATTTTATCGGCAAAAAATCCCATTACAGGTGAAAGAACAGCAACAACTATGGTTTTTAACTGGGATTCTCCTGACAGACCCGATGCCATAACACGGCTCGATATCAGTTCGCTCAGATATCCGAGATTCATTGGTCTTTTAACATTTTCAATCATGTAGTAGATTATAAACAGCAAAATCCCTGCTATATACAGATCTACTTTAATTGCAAACCCCGTGAGTGCAATCAGGGCAAGGCCTATTATATACAGAATATTAATCGCCCTTGGCAGAGACCTCATCTTTTTTCTTATTCTGTCAGAATTTCTTGATGAAATACTTGTGAGCAGAAAGAGGCAGAAGTACACAACCCCGACAACAACGGATACCCTCTTATCCTTTCCCAGCGAAAGAAATATCGGTATCATAATAGCGTACTGCTTAAGTATGGGCTGCAGGTAATCTTTAACGGTTTTGAATGTCCCGTCGTACAGTGCAGAGTGCATCAAAGCCCTGAGTATTCCCCGCGATTTAAAGATCATGATAAAATCTTTAAAGGTAGCACCAATCTGCCTGATAAAACTTATCTTTGAACCACCTTTCTGTCCTATAATTTCCCCATCGAGCTCTTTCGGATAGGTAAGCATGAGAATAAGGTCTCCGATATAAGGAAATATAGAGGCAAGAAAAATTATCCTATAGCTTCCCGAATAAAAGACAAGTGCCGCAGCAATAATTGACGAGATCGCAGAGCCAAACTGAGACCAGCCCCGGGTGTGGCCGTAGTAGTCAACCCTGTAATCGAGGAGATCATTTATCTTTAAATACTCCAGAATCATGGCCTTATGGGTCCCTGTTCTGAAGGCATCCCCGGCAGCAAACAGGATCATGGCAAAAATGTATATACCGAAAGCCGGGAAAAAGAAAAATATCAAAAATGATAAAATATAGGATATAAAAGAGAAAACCACTGATATTCTTCTTCCAAAAGAATCGGCTATAATACCTGTGGGGATTTCAAGAATATTTGTCGAAATCTCCCTGATTGAAAAGAGAGTTCCTATTTCCAGAAAACTCAAACCCATCTCTCTAAAAAA
>JALXDB010000350.1 GCA_026990615.1 Spirochaetota bacterium | reverse complement strand
ATATTACATTTTCAATACTGTGAATGGATATATATCAAAAGAGGCTGCTGCATGACCATTTTAACTTTACCCATACGCAAACTAGGAGGGCATTTCCTTTATCCATACATCTGTCTGCGGAAATGGAATGACTATACCGTTTTCCTCAAACTTCCTCAATATGGTAAAATGTAAATCACTCGTGGCCTGAAACTTTTCTCCGGGCGAGGCCACCCATGCGAGCAGTTCAAAATTCAAGGATGAATTGCCAAATTCGTTCAGATAGACAACAGGTTCGGGGTAATTCAGTATTTTATCCGTATCCCTGGCGGATTCCAGAAGCAAATCTCTGACCTTCAAAGGATCACTTCCATAAGCGACACCAACTTTTACACTTATTCTGAGCTTTAAATCACCGTACGACATATTTTCTACAATCGAGTTGACAAATTCGGAGTTTGGAACGATTAAATGCTCATTGTATATCGTTTGAATAACAGTAGCCCTCAATCTTATCTTCTGTACTCTCCCAATCATGTTCTTCAATCTCACCATATCACCCTCTTTAATCGGGCGCTCAAACAGTATGGCTACGCCGGAAACAAAGTTCGCTGTAATGTTCTGCATACCAAATCCAATACCAACACCGAGGACCCCGGCAAATACGGTCAGGGCAGAGAGCTTTATCCCGACACCCTGCAGTGCAATAAGAACACCGATGGCTATTATGGAGTATCCTATCAGCTTTGACAGTGATGATCTAACACCTTCGTCAATCTTAAACCGGGGAAATACAGTGTTGTTGAAGTAATTCTGCACGACTTTTGCTATCTTTACCGAGATATATACAATGATCACCATTACAATAATGGTGATAAGGCTTATACTCGTTCCTGCAATTGTAAAAATCTTAAAATTGAGAACAGCGGAGATAAAATCGGTTATGTTGTTCAGCTTGACACCAAGTATAAGCATAACTCCAACAAAGGCGAGAAAATGAACTATCCCTTTGAAAATTCTTGAAACAGTTTTGTAGTAGTTTTTCTCCTGAAGTTTGCGCCTGTGAGCTATTCTTAAAAAAAGCCTGACCAGAAATACGTCAAGAAAAAGCACCGGTGCAATCAGCAAGACGTTCAATATTGTTATTCTGTAATTTCCGAAAGAAACAATAGATGTTTGAAGCAGAGTCCAGAAAGTATGCAGGGATTCTTTCATTTCTCGGATTCCTCTTGCGTTTAACAATTTTCAGTATATTATCGGCAACTTATTGCAACTTATCATTTTATTTGTTGCCGTTTAAAATTGGTAAAGATTAATTTTATCCAGATAAAAAATGATTGAATAAAAGAATATTGATTGAAGCCCTATATAACTACTTTTGACGCCATAACTATTTGACGTCACATGTTATGTGGATTATGGATACAAATTATTGCGGGTATTACCGAATCGGATGAGTTTCCGAGCCACAACATCTCAATTCCGGGCCAGTGTATTTAAGTCCATATAAGTTTGAGTAATTATTAACACCAATACTGAGTATTCACGTATAATTAAATAAATAATGTTACTTTTTTTTATACTTTAAAGATGGCGTGCAATTTGCTGTATATTGATATTTAAAGTTCGTATTCCGCCCTATAAAATTTATAGAAAGCCGACTTGATATGTATCAGATTTTTCAGGTACAGATGATAATTCATACAGGAAGGCAAAAAACCGCTATAAATCATTAAACTTATTAATATTCAAGTAAAATTAATTTAAGTTTTTACACGTCAGGCCAATATGATTGAAAATTATCACTACTCCAGAAAAGAGTTGATCTCTCTCTCTGTTTTTTGAAGCTCCTTCAAAACATCTCCATTGTTTAAAATAATCCGTTGTAGCATTTCTTCTATGGCCTTGTTTATTTTATAAAACTCCGGATGATTGGGTAATGGTCTGCTATACTTGACACTCTCTATCGGGACCCTGTAATTAGTATTTTTCCTGTCAAACATCTTAACCTCAAGGGAGTTTATAGCTGATTTCCTGACCGGTATAAAGCCCACCTCTTCATGCATTTTAATCGTATTCTCTTTGTTAACCATCCACAGGATAAAATCGTTGGCAACTCTTCTCTTTTTTCTGCTGCGGGCAAAATTAACCAGAGCCGAACCCCCTAAAACTGTGTACCGATTTCCATTAACTTTTGGCAGCAGTGCTATCCTGAGTTTCCAGGGCAGATTTTTTTCTCCATAGGCAATAGCGGCGCTGGTAAACCCGCCCATTGCGAGTTTTCCCGATAAAAAGGCCTGTCCGCTCTCCCAGTCTGTCCAGTTATGGGGCATTATTTTATACTTATAGACCAGGTCTTTAAACATTGTGATTGTCTTTATCATGGCTTCGGATGTGAGGTTTACCTTTTTCCCATCATCTGTGAAGATTTTGCCTCCGTTGTCCCATAAAAAAGGAGCGATTCCATATATACCGTTAAGCCAGAACATAGCCGCATATCTGTCTATTTTCCCATCTCCATCGGTATCGGCAACCAGCTTTTTCCCCATCCTTATCATCTCTTCCCATGTTTCAGGAGGATGATTTGGATCCAGGCCTGCCTTCTTAAAGGCATCTTCGTTGTAAAAAAACACCTGGGTGCTTATACAGAAAGGCACGCCGTATATCTCATTATTTCGTTTAACTGTATCCCAGAACTGCGGTAGGATATCGTTCATATCCTCTTCCGGAATATCCCTGTTAATAGGTCGTATAAGTCCATTTTCTATATATGGCTCCATAAACTCGAGCTGAACTTGGGCAACCTCAGGAAGCTGGTGAGTAACAGCAGCGGCCAGCATTTTAACCTGCATATCCTCAAAAAGTCCCTGAAATATGGGAGTAACCTTGACTCCCCTATGGGTTCTGTTGTACTCGTCAGCCATCTGCTCTATTATCTCTTTCACATGAAAACCGAGGGAGTGCCAGAATGATATCTCAATCTTTCTGGCAAAAACGGGATTAACTAAGATTCCAAAAAGAATTACAAACAACAGTAAATATTTATAGATTCGTTTCATGGCCTTTTCCTCGTGGACGAAATAAAAGAAACATTATATTTTTAACGTTAAAACTTATTCTCTGTAAAGTAAGGTTAGACGAAAAAATTATTGAATTATACTTTAAAATATAGAAACTAAAATAAAAACTATCAAGGAGAAAGGATGAAGATTATAAACTTTAAGTATTTCAATAATTCACACTATGGTATACTCGAAAATGATAAGATATATCCGGTATACGGAAACATATTTGAGGAGTTCCACACGGATAGAGAGCATCCCGTATATCTAAAAGATGTAACCATTCTTCCTCCGGTTTTTCCGTCTAAAATAATAGCAATCGGCCTGAATTATAGAGACCACGCAAAAGAACTGAAGATGGAACTACCGGACGAACCCAAGCTATTCATGAAACCATCTACATCTGTGATTGCTCATGATGAAAATATAATTTACCCGGCGGGTACAAAAAGGGTAGATTATGAAGCCGAGCTGGCCGCGGTTGTAAAAAAAAGGGCCTACAAGGTATCCCCAAAAAAAGCTCCCGAATATATTCTGGGTTATACCTGTTTAAACGATGTAACGGCAAGGGACCTTCAGAAGAAAGACGGCCAATGGACAAGGTCAAAATCTTTTGACACATTCTGTCCTATCGGGCCTGTTATTGAAACCGAAATGGACCCCGACAATGCAAACATAATGTCCAGATTAAACGGGAAGGTAAAACAGTCATCAAACACCAGAAACTTTATTTTTCCCATGTTTGAACTGTTTTCATTTATATCACACATAATGACTCTTCTTCCGGGAGATATAATTACGACCGGTACTCCGTCGGGTATCGGCCCGATGAAACCGGGCGATACCATCGAAATAGAAGTAGAAGGGATCGGTGTATTAAGAAACAGAGTAGTTGAGGATAACCAAAAATCTTTAGATATGTAAATATGAAAAACAACAGGATAAAAATCCTTCTTATATCAAACGGCTATGGTGAAGACAATGTAGCTGCACACCTCGGTTTAAAACTCAAAGAGATATTTCCGGAGTTTACTGTTGATGCTTTTCCAACTGTCGGCAAAGGAAAATTTTATTTAACCTGCGGAATACAGGTTGTTGGGCACGGACCAGAACTTCCAAGTGAGGGATTTATTAGAAGCTTCAAAGATTTTATCGTTGATGTATTAAACGGCTTCTTCAGAAAAACCCTGCATATGGGAGCAGAGCTGAGAAGAATAACAAAAAATTACGACTATCTAATAGCTGTTGGAGACCCTTACATTCTACTATTTACCTCGCTCTTTTCAAACAAGCCCAGAACAAGAAAAATTTTTATAGGGTTGCAGCAATCAGAATGGTACAACAGTAGAAAGCCATTTAAAGAGCATTACAGCCTGATAGAAAGAATATGGCTAAAAAAGTTTGCAGGATTGATCTTTACAAGGGATCCAAAAACCTCCGATTTTCTTATCTCAAAAGGGGTTCCCAATGTATTTTCTTTCGGAAACCCTATGATGGACTGCTTCAGCATCCTTGAAGACAGAATATTTCCGGAAAATAAAACAGTAATAGGGATTCTCCCGGGCAGCAAAAAAGAGGCATACGATAATCTGACAAAAATATTTGAGGTTATAAAA
>JALXDB010000349.1:1840-4660 GCA_026990615.1 Spirochaetota bacterium | reverse complement strand
TTTTATTAATATAATCTTTAATTTCAATTTAGATAGAGGTAATTACAATGGGGATGACCATAAGCGAAAAGATAATGGCTGCTCATGCGGGAATGGACAGCGTTAAACCAGGACAGTTAATAGAGGCCAAACTCGACATGATTCTGGCAAATGATATAACGGCACCAATTGCCATCAGGGAATTCGAAAAACTCGGAGTGGACAGGGTATGGGACAGGGATAGAATCTCCCTCGTACCCGACCATTTCACTCCAAATAAGGATATCAAATCCGCTGAACAGGTAAAGATGGTGAGGGAATTTGCAGCCAGGATGAATATATCAAACTACTTTGAAGTTGGTGAAATGGGAATAGAGCATGCCCTGCTCCCCGAACAGGGACTTGTTCTACCAGGAGATCTGATTATAGGGGCTGATTCTCATACATGCACCTACGGAGCACTCGGTGCATTCTCCACGGGTGTTGGCAGCACAGACTTCGCCTGCGCTATGGCAACAGGCAAAGCCTGGTTCAAGGTCCCCGAATCTATAAAGTTTGTCCTGCACGGTAAACTGAACAGGTGGGTCAGCGGCAAAGACGTTATCCTCAAGATAATCGGAGATATCGGAGTTGACGGTGCGAGATACATGTCCATGGAGTTCACAGGCGACGGAATAAAAAATCTCTCAATGGACAGCCGGTTTACCATTGCAAACATGGCAATAGAGGCAGGAGCTAAAAACGGTATTTTTCCCGTCGACGATTTAACCATCCAGTATGTAAAAAAGGCAATGGAATCCGGAAGGAGAAAGGATTCATACAAAATATACGAATCCGATCCCGACGCGGGTTATTCAAGGGTAATTGAATACAATCTGGATAATATAGAGCCCCAGGTTGCACTACCACATCTCCCGGAAAATACAAGACCTGTATCCGAGGTTAACGATATTAAGATTGACCAGGTCGTAATAGGCTCCTGTACAAACGGCAGGCTGGAAGACCTCAGGGTGGCAGCTGAAATACTTAAGGGTAAAAAAATTAAAAAGGGAATAAGGTGTCTCATTTTCCCAGCCACACAGAAAATATATCTTGATGCCTTAAAGGAGGGACTAATAGAAATATTTATCGAAGCTGGAGCAGCTGTTTCCACTCCGACCTGCGGTCCGTGTCTTGGCGGGCATATGGGAATACTGGCAAAGGGAGAGAGGGCAATCTCGACCACAAACAGAAACTTCATAGGCAGGATGGGGCATAAGGAAAGCGAGGTCTACCTTGCTTCACCTGCAGTAGCTGCAGCTTCTGCTGTGCTCGGTAAAATATCTTCACCAGAAGAGGTTATTTAATAATACGGAGAGATAGAAATGGAAGAAAAATTAAAGCTTAAGGGCAGAGTTTTTAAGTTTGGAGATAACATAGATACGGATGTTATAATACCCGCGCGTTACCTCAACACGCAGGATCCAAAAGAGCTTGCATCCCACTGCATGGAGGATATAGATAAGGACTTTGCACCAAAGGTAAGGCCTGGAGATATCATGGTGGCCGGACACAATTTCGGATGCGGTTCGTCAAGAGAACACGCCCCCATCGCCATAAAAGCATCGGGAATATCCTGTGTTATAGCTGCATCCTTTGCAAGAATTTTTTACAGAAATGCGATTAATATAGGACTGCCCATCCTTGAATCTGAGGAGGCAGCCAGAGAGATTAATGAGGGAGATACGGTTGAAGTTGATCTAAAAAATGGAACGATACTGGATATAACAAATGGGAAGAAGTTTAAAGCCCAGCCCTTCCCCGAGTTTATGCAGGAAATCATCAACGCCGGAGGGCTAATAAACAAAACAAAAAAGGAATTGGAGGCGAAGAATGTATAAAATAGCTGTTATACCTGGAGATGGAACGGGCCCTGAAGTCGTAAATGAAGGTGTAAAAGTACTGAAAGCCATCGGAAAGAAGTTCAATATAGATTTCGATTTTAGATTCTATGACTATGGTGGAGAAAGATACCTCAAGACCGGAGAAACTATTCCGGACAAAGATATAGACGAACTGAGAGGTTTCAACGCAATATACCTTGGAGCAATCGGACATCCCGAAGTTAAACCGGGTATTCTTGAAAAAGGCATACTGCTTAAGCTCAGGTTTGAACTTGACCAGTACATCAATCTAAGGCCCATCAAACTCTATCCCAATGTAGAAACTCCGCTTGCTAACAAAGGCCCGGAAGACATAGATTTTGTCGTTGTAAGGGAAAATACCGAAGGCCTGTACGTTGGAGTCGGCGGATTTTTGAAAAAGGGGACAAAAGACGAAGTTGCAATACAGGAGATGATAAATACCAGAAAAGGTGTTGAGCGATGCATTAGATACGCATTCGAGTATACAAGAAAACGCAATAAAAAGAAGAAACTCACCCTGTGCGCCAAAACCAACGTGTTAACATATGCTCATGACCTGTGGGACCGCGTTTTCAACGAGGTAGCAAAGGAGTATCCGGACATCACGACCGACTACGCCCATGTGGATGCGACCACAATGTGGATGGTTAAAAATCCGGAATGGTTTGATGTAATTGTAACAACAAATATGTTCGGTGATATTATTACAGACCTGGGTGCAATGATACAGGGAGGTATGGGGGTAGCAGCAGGTGGAAACATTAACCCGAATGGAGTATCCATGTTTGAACCTATAGGAGGTTCGGCTCCAAAGTATACGGGAAAAGGCATAATTAATCCCATAGCTGCCATTTCTGCTGCCCAGATGATGCTGGAATTTTTAAACGAAGATGAAGCGGCATCGGCTCTTGAAAATGCAATAATCAAAACAGTGAGG
>JALXDB010000349.1:0-1830 GCA_026990615.1 Spirochaetota bacterium | reverse complement strand
ATTCAACCTCCGAAGTAGGCGATCTTGTTGTTGCGAACCTGGGATAACGGGCGAGTTCCGGCTGAAACTTGCGTAAACAGGTGGTTTTATCTGGCTTCAATTGAAAATAATTGAAAAAAGCAGAATCAGGCAGTTTCACCGGGTCTTACGGAAGCAGAAATAAAACCAATAAGAATATTTTAAAATCAGATTTTGTTTCAAAGTTAGGTGATAGTAGTTTTAAAGTATCGGAAAATATTTCCAGAACTTCTCTATAAAATATCTATTTACATGAAATGTTACGTTCCTTACTCTGATTATGGGAGAAATGGCTGTTTAGAATCAGGCGTAAGGGCTAATTAAGCAATATAATATTTCTATTGAACTAAGCTCCACTTTCTATATTTTATATTATCACATAACTTTAGCACATCCTATAAGAGTTTAATTCTAGGGCCAGATTTCAAATCAATTTCAGTCCTACTCTAAAAAATAATTAAATTACATTAAATATACACAACCGTAGATAAACCTTTGAATTCCCTCTATTAAAATTTTTTTTCTATCAAATTTCTTCTACCCTGCCGAGCACCTCTCTTTCCAAGCCGAGACTCTTAAATTTGTACCTCTGATAAAATATCACAAACAGCATATAGGCATTCGTTCCAAAGATAATTATTGGAAATATCAGATTGATCCTGTTAAGTAGCCCCAGCAGTATAAAGATTGATAGATGGGTTGTATCGCCTATAAAAGACCATAGCCTTACGGACAGCTTCATCTCCCTGTAGTACACCTTCCTAACATAATCGGGAATCACAGAAGGATCGGGGTATAGATCATAAAAACTTTTCACGGGCGGTGCATAGGCAATTCCAACTGCCCAGTACTCTATTCTGTAAAAATAGTAGTAAAGCCTGGCAATCAAAGTTTTAATACTCTTCTTTCCATACTCTTTTTCTGCCTCTCTAATCTTTTCCCTCAATTCTTCGGGCGTTTCAAGCTTATCTACATAATCAGGCTTTGTAACATGGATAAATACATTTTTAAAATGGTCGTACAGAATGATATGCAGATACATGCTGAGCTGGGCTATCACAGCAGAAAACAGAGGTAAAAAACTGTGTGTAGCCTTAATAAGTGCAAAAGCAACACCGTAATATATGGCGAAATGGGTGGTCATATCGGCAAGCCCATCCAGTGTTTTACCAAACTTGGAACTTTTGCCACTCATACGGGCAAGCTGACCGTCAGCACAGTCAAATATGACCATCAACTCGAGCATTACCGCTCCGGCCACATTACTAACAGAGCTGTTTATTAAAAAAAGAAATCCAGCTACAAGGCCAAAGAGCATGGAAAAAAGAGTAACAAAGTTCGGACTTCTCTTCAATCGGTGAAAGATTTTGGCGGTGATAAATGCAAGGGGCCTGTTGAAAAACTGATTAACAAGCTCCTCGGTTTCCGGCGGCTTTAAAGAGCTTCTGTATTCTTCAATAAACCTGCTGAACCTGCTCTCTTTTTTAATTGTAAACACCCCCTCTCATGTATATATTAATTTTTTAACAAAGATATTAGACTGATGCAAAAAAAGTCAATAATTAAAAAAATGAATCTCCGAACATTCAACATTCAAAACTCAGGATTAAACTATAATGTCAAACTCTCATATTCTTCGTTAACAAATTTTGAAAAACTTGCAGGGTATATAGCGGAAAAGTTTTGGAGAGACAACGTAAAAAGATATACAGTAGCTCTAGCCGGTCCGCCCGGCTGCGGCAAAAGCACTCTGGCCACAATTTTAACATATATCCTGCAGAATAAATACAAAGTACCTGCCAGGGTGTTGCC
>JALXDB010000348.1 GCA_026990615.1 Spirochaetota bacterium | reverse complement strand
AGGATTTGATGTTCCTCTGGTTAACTTCTTAAAGATTAAAAAGGGGTTCGGACCGGTTAAAATCGAAAGAGAAAAGCAGCAGAGGGTAATATATGTAAATGCCAGGGTGATCGGGGATGTAAAGGGAGCTGTTGATTCTATCAAAAAAGGTGTGAGCAATATTGTCATACCTCCCGGTTTTACAATAAGCTATGGAGGTTCGTGGGAAGATTTAAAAGAGACAATTCAGGACCTCTCAATGGTGATGGTGCTTGCAATTATACTGGTTTATCTGATAATGGCAGCTCTTTTTGAATCTTTCTTCGATCCATTTATTATAATGTTTACGCTTCCAATGACTTTTATAGGTGTTGTCTGGATGCATATTCTGACCGGAACGACTTTCAGCGCCATATCTGGTATAGGTATTGTCATGCTCGCAGGAATAGTTGTTAATAATGGAATTATTCTTGTTGACTACACTAACCTTTTAAGAAAAAGAGGATATGACCTGAGAAATGCAGTGGTGCTTGCCGGAAGAACAAGATTGAGACCTATTTTAATGACTATGCTTACCACTGTTCTGGGCCTTATCCCTATGTCATTTGCCTTTGGTTCAGGCTCCGAAATGAGAACACCGATGGCAAGGACTGTTATTGGAGGGCTTCTCGTATCAACCCTCTTTACCCTGGTTTTAATACCTGTTCTGTACACTATTTTTGAAACCAGAAGGATAAAGAGAAGAGAAAAAAGAAAAAAGAGGGCTATGGGAAATGGATAATAACAGGGTGATGGCTGTAATTGTATACAACAGGGCTATTGATGAGGAGATTCGGGATCTCCTGAAGGAATCAAATATCAAGTATTTTACCAGGTGGACAGATGTTACGGGTGTCGGTACTAAAGGGCCTAACTTCGGCGATCATGTTTGGCCAGGGCTGAATAATGTGGTTATGGCTGTTATAGATGAAGAGACAAGAGACCTTCTCAGAGATGGAATTAATGGAATTAGAGAAAAATTTCCAGCTGTTGGATTGAAGGTTTTTATACTACCCGTAATTGAAATATTTTAGACAGTTGAAATATTCTGTATATTTTATTAATCTTTTATCTGTATAGCTTCAAAATCAAATACCAATATGGAAGCGAGTATGAAATTTTCCGAATTACCGGCCCATATAAGGCAGAGTATATTAGAAGCCCAAAAAAATGAAATAACCGAGTTCGGCGTTTATTCGAGGATTTCTAAGATTGAGTCAGGTAAAAATAGGGAGGTATTGAAACAGATAGCAAAGGATGAGTTCACCCATTATAAACGCTGGAAGAATATTACAGGAGTGAATATTAAAGCTTCGAAGTTCAAGATATTTGTATACTCTTTAATATCAAGGGTGTTTGGAATTACCTTCGGTTTGAAATTGATGGAGAACGGCGAGAAATCGGCCCAGGATAGGTATAAAGAAATTGCCAGGTATTTGCCAGAAATTGAGGATATTATCGCTGATGAAGACAGGCATGAAGAAGAGCTTCTCGGTATGCTGGACGAGGAAAAGCTTAACTACATGGGTTCTGTTGTGCTGGGTTTGAATGATGCTCTTGTTGAGTTAACGGGGGCTTTAGCAGGCTTAAGTTTTGCTCTTCAAAAGACAAAATTGATAGCCATAACGGCATTTATCACCGGAATTGCCGCATCATTCTCTATGGCTGCTTCGGAGTACCTTTCGACCAAGGCAGAGAATGCCGATGCAGTGGATGAGAAGGCTAAAAGTCCTGTTAAAGCCTCTGTTTATACAGGTATTGCCTATATAATTACTGTGCTAATGCTAATTCTTCCGTATATGATATTCAATAACTATCTGGTCTGCCTAATTGTGGCTGTGGCGATAGCAATTTTTATAATATTCTTTTTTAACTACTATATATCGGTTGCCAAAAACCTCACCTTCAGCACCAGATTTTTTGAGATGCTGTTTCTCAGCATGGGGGTAGCGATTCTTTCTTTCGGTGTTGGGGTTATTGTAAGGGTTGCTTTTAATGTAGAGGTTTGAGTTGGTCCAACGATCTCAATGGCAGAGAATTACGTTAATCTTTCACTTAATTCAGAGAAAGTTAGAATTTTTGTTTTATTCAGAGGTTGCAAACCTTTAATTCGAGTTTGGTTATTTATTCCGATAGAGGTAAAACCAACTCCCTTTTAGCCCGGAGATTTAAAAAGTTTTCAAAGATTATTAATAATTTTAAATAGTTTTAATATATGATCAAAGCTTTTGAAATAAACAGGTCATTAGTGACAAGGCTGGATGGGCCATAAATAGGGAAATTATTTAATCATACTTGAAGTAGCTATTCAGTTTTCTGGATATAGGCGCTTTTTAGCTCATCCAGAGCTTTGCGGTATATTTCCATTTCTTCAGTTTTTCCGAGAACTTTAAGGATCTCAACTATGTTGTTGAGGTCGCTTATCTCTCTCTGGATAATTCCTATACTCCTGTTAACCTCGAGGGCTCTTTTATAGTAAAACAGGGCATCTTCATAATTGCCTTTCTTTTTGTAAAATGCTGCCAGGTTTGCAAGATCGGTGGATATACCTATGCTGTTCTCGACAAACTGATCTTCCTTTAGAGCAAGAGTGTAGTAATCTATTACCTTTTTATCGTCGCCTTTAATCTCGGCAAGAAAGGCAAGATTGCTGTACGAAGCGGCAAGTCCCGTGTGGTCTTTTAATTTTTTCTGGATCGAGATGGAATCCTCTATATATTTTTGAGCCTTTTTGTATTTACCAGTTTTAATGTAAAGGGACCCGAGGTTACCGAGGGCCAGGGATTCCCCTTTTTTGTCTTTGGCCTTTCTGTACATTTCAAGAGATTTTATGTAATATTCTTCAGCTTCATCATATTTGTCGTTTTTAAGTGATATCAATCCAAACAGAAGATAAGAATCTCCCAATCCGGATAGAGATTTAATTCTTTTATTTATGCTATACGCCTCGTTTGCAAGTTTTTCTGCGTTTTTGTTATCTCCACTGGATATATAGCACCTGGCAATATTGTTCAGGTCCATAGCAATACCGGAGAAGTTTGCAACTTTCTGGTCCTCTTCCAGTGCTTTTTTAAAGTAAAGTACTGCCCTATTGATATCACCAATATTATAAAAGTGATTGGCCATTTCTCTGTAATCAGCTGCACTCTTCTTTATATCCACCACCGGCTTATCGGTTGCACATGAAATAATGAAAACAGCGGATATAATTAACATCAGGTAAACTGGTATTTTTTTCATATCATTACTGCCCTTTTCCGGTGTATTCACTTTCCCTTTCTATTCCTTCTATTGGTGGAGCCTTCTGTTCTTTATACGATGAAAATCCCTTTATAAAAACATTTTCCTTCAATGTTTTCATCAGTCCTATCGCTTCATCCATTGTCTGGTTGCTTTTTTCTATTGCAGCTTTTATCTCGGGTGACGATTCGGATAGAGATTTGGATAGTTCTTTAAAATTTTCTACTGTTTCATTGAGTTTTTTTAACATTGAGACTATTTCATTGTAAAGTTCGTAGTTATCGTTCAGGATTTTTCCAATACTGCCTTTATCCTCCTGAATTGATGAGACTATACCTTCAAGAGATGCTAAAGTCTTGTTAAGATAACCCTGTTCGGCGCTTAACATATCAAAGAAATCTTTGATTTTCACAAGGGTCTGGTTAAGTGAGCCTTTTTCTGATGACAGGTTATAGGTAAGCTTTTCCACATTGTTTAATATTCTTGTGATTTTATCCGGTGTCTCAGTTTTTTCTTTTTCAGCCATAATAACTTTTCCCTGTTCTGTATCTGTAGACCAGATGAATGAACCGTTTGCAAGGACAGGCATATCTTTATTGCCCGGGATTATTTCTATGACTTTACTCCCAAGAAGTGGAGATTTGATCCTCGCAACGCTGTCCTTTCTGATTCTGGGTGTGTACTCTCTGAACACAGAGAACTTTACTTCAATCCAGTTATCCTCGTTGAGATAAACGGTTTTTACCTCTCCTATCTGGATACCCTTAATAGTTACCTGCATACCCGGCGATAATCCTTCGCCGGTCTGAAATTTTGTAGTAAAGTAGTAATGTTTTTCAAACCATCTACGCTCTTTCCCTATTAAGATTACAACTGTAAGTATTACAACAATCACTATTGTAATGAAGATTCCTACAATCTTTTCAAGATGTGTAAATTTAAATGACATTTTCTTATCCCTGTTAAAATCATTCGCCTGTCAGTATGCCCAGTACTTCCTCTGCTATCAGGGCTTCTTCATCAACTATTATCGACAGTATTTTATTTATTATCGGATCTCTTGTTTTAATTATCTCGTTTCTTGTGCCGTAGGCAAACAGTTTAGATTGATGAAGAAGAGCTATATAGTCAGCAGATTGTTTGATAAAGTCAAGATTATGGCTAACCATCAGTATTGTTATATTTGGATCGTCCCTCAGGGGGAGAATCATATCTATCATTTTTTGTCTTGCAATGGCATCAATACCGGAAACAGGTTCATCTAAAAAGAGTATTTTTGGATTCATTATCAGGGCTCTTGCGAAACTTACGAGTTTTCTTTGCCCCATCGAAAGCTGGGCGGGCAGGTAGTTTTTCAGATGCAAAAGGCCGAAGTTTTCCAGAGCAGAATTAACTTTAGACTCTATCTCCTCGTCTTTTAGGTCGAGGTGGTATCTTAGAGGAAGAGCTACATTTTCAAATATGGATAGATTACTGATCAATGCAGCGTCCTGAAAGACAAACCCGAACTCTTTTCTCATCTGAAAAAGCCTGGACCTTGTAATCTTAAATATGTCTATTCCGTCTATAATTACCGATCCGCTATCCGGATAGCTTAATCCTGCAATAATTTTGATGAGTGTGCTTTTCCCGCAGCCGGAAACTCCTGTTATGGCAATAAGTTTTCCCCTCGGTATTTTTATACTTATTGAATCCAGTACTTTCTGTCCGTCGTACTCCTTTGATATGTCAACTGTTTCTATAACAGTATCCGAAAAATTACTTGAATCCTGCAAACTTTGGTTTCCTCCGGTTGGAAATTAGAGTTAAGTTTATTATATAATATATGGATCATAAAAATTGCCACAAAAGGATCGAATCCCTTTGATTTAAAAAATAATTTGTTTTATTACATATAGTATATAAAAGTTACTATACCGTCTGCTAAAAACAGCATCATTATCGAGTTTACAACAGCTCTGGTTGTCATCTGGGGCACTTCAGTTGTTGAAAGTTTTACCGAGAATCCAAAAAATGTACATATTATTGAGATCAGTATTCCGAAAATAACCCCTTTTAGAAGACTTATTGTTAGATCGGACAGGATCATAGCCTTGATCATTTTTTCAAGGAATATCCCCAGGCTTGTAACAATTATCATCTTTGACACAAAAAATCCACCGAGGATTGCAAGAATGTCAAAGTAAATATTCAGACTGACCAGAGAAATAGTGACCCCCAGAATTCTCGGGATTACTATGTATCTTATAGGGTCTATACCCATTGATTCAAGAGCCTCCATCTCATGGGAGACCATCATATTACCTATCTCGGTTGTTATAGCAGTTCCGGATCTGCTGATTACTATAAAGCCCGTTAGTATAGGACCGAGCTCCCTTATTATTACAGTTATAAGGATTTTGCCGATAAAGGATTCTCCTCCAATTTTAGTAAGAGTTGAGAAACTCTGAATGATTGATGTGGCGCCTATTGCAAGGGCAACCAGAGCAATAACTGGAAGTGCATCGACTCCGGTGAACAGTATCTGTTTAAGGAGTACTAACCGCTGTGATTTCTTTGGACCTGTCCTTTTTTGAAAGACAGTTTTGATTATCAAAAATGTATATGCACATATATCCAGAAAGGAACCAATCTTGTTTAAAAACCAGTTGCCAATTTTTCCAAAGAAGTTTCCCATGATATCCCTTGTATTATTTTCTTTTAAGTGCTGAAGTTAAAATCTGCTATTAATGGAGCATGGTCGGATGGCTTGGGTGTTCTTCTCCTCCTTGGCCATAGATCAACGTATACGTCTTTGAGATTGTTCAACAGAGGTTTTGTGCAGAGAATATAGTCCAATCTCATTCCCTCATTTTTCCATATTGCTCCACCTATATAATCCCACCAGGTAAACTGCTGTTTGTCCGGATATAGATGCCTGTATGTATCTACAAGACCCCAGTCCAGAAAATCCTCAAACGCATCCCTTTCTTCTGGCATAGTACATATATGGTCTTTCATAATCTCGGGATCAAAAACATCTATATCATCCCTTGCTACGTTCATATCCCCCACAATAATAATTTTATCATCCGGGGTGAACTTTGCAGATAGAAACTCCTTGAAATATTTGTACCATTCCAGTTTATAGTAGAATTTATCGGTTCCCCTCTCCCCGCCGCGTGGCGCATAAACATTGATAATCCATAGATCGTCTGTTCTGCCAAAAATAATTCTCTTTTCTGCATCCCATTTCTCGTTGTCAAACCCCCTCTGCACATTGTCCAGGGGAACTCGGGAGCATATTGCCACTCCATTGTAGCTTTTCTGGCCGTATGTATAGCATTTAAATCCTGTCAAAGTAAAATCTTCGGAAGGAAAATCCTTATCAACAACCTTTATCTCCTGGAAGCAGAATATGTCAATATCGGGAACCTTTTCATCTATCCACTTTATAATCAGATCTTTTCTTGTCCTTATCGAATTGACATTAAAAGTACATATTTTCATATACTTAATCCATTATTAGATTAAAATAGAAGTTTAGAGATATTTTATAATTAATTATCGGCAGAATCAATTGAATTATTTGAGGAGGAGATATTTATGCTGTTATCGACCACTTTTGATATCCCGGGAAGAAAGGTAAAAGAGAACCTAGGAATTGTTGAGGGAAGTGTTGTTAGAGCTAGGCATATAGGAAGGGATATAGTTGCTGCTTTGAAGAATTTAATAGGAGGAGAGATTGCATCCTATACGGAGTTGCTGGAACAATCGAGAAAGGATGCTCTGGATAGGATGATAAAACAGGCAGAAAACCTGAATGCTGATGCCATTATAGGGGTCAGATTCCACACTTCAAGCCTGATGCAGGGGGCGAGTGAAATTCTGGTTTACGGAACTGCAGTTAAACTCTCTTAATCCTGACGGGATGAAATATTAAAACCTGTGTATGGTATATTCTATTTTTAGATTTTTTTACCGGTTTATCCGGATATCTGAAAAAAGATTTATAGCATATATCTTAAATTGCAGGATTGTTTAAGGAGGAGAAGATGATAAACGTAAAAGAAAAATCGGGATCCCTTTTTGAGGTGGAGGTAGAGTCTAACGGAATAAAAACCGTTCATGAGGTAACCCTCGATGATGACTACTATCAAAGGCTAACGGGAGGTAAAATTGGAAAGGAAGAGCTGATAAAAAAATCCTTTGAGTTTTTACTTGAAAGGGAGTCGAATAGCTCTATTCTGTCAAGATTTAATCTGAAAGTTATAAATAACTACTTTCCGGAGTACGAAAGCGTAATCAGGCAGAGAATATAAAAAATTAAGCCGGCAGGCAATTTGGGCAGGACCCACCGGCTTTAAAAAGGAGGCAGCTAAAATTTTAGGAGGCCTATGGTAATGTGTAGGTTGTTATCCCGGATACTTCTGTGTCAACATCACCTACTTCTATAGGACTGCCGGATATTTCACTGTTAGTTGTTGTATCGATAATCGTTAATTTGCTGTAAACACTTCCTGCTGTGTAATCTGGATTGGTTATGTACAGATAATTTCCAATCAATAGCATTACTGATCCGCCCTTTTGTTGTGTTGTCAATGCTACAGGTGTAGGGGTAGATGCTGTTGTATCGATATAGTATATGCTGGCACCGTATCCTGTTGTATACAATTTACCGTCATCTGTAATAGCGAGAACTGAAGGGCCGGTCCCGTCTGCCATACTAATTGTAGATGTTACTGTATTTGTTGAGGTATCAATAACACTTATTGAGCAGTTTTCATATGAGTAAGTAGTGTAGTTGTATGACCCAGTATTTGCGACATACACTCTGGTCCCATCACTATTTGCTGCAAGAGCCTGGGGATTGGTTCCAACGGTTATTGTAGCAACTACTGTATCTGTATCTGTATCTATAACCTTTACCACATTGCCGTGTGTAGAATCCGAATACCCTGCATATGCTACGTATACGTATTTACCGACAAGAATAATTCCCTCGGGATTGCCTCCTTCAGAGCCTGAAATAAGAGTAGCTCCTTCTGATAGATCGGAAGGATTGAATATCCAGACTCCTCCAGAGTAGGTGTTGTCGTTACTTACGGTTGCATATGCTTTTGTATCGCTTATGAAGACCATTGCCCATACGCTTGCCCCATCTGTCGGTTCAAGATGCTGGGGATCTTGGTAGGGTAGTCTGGGATCCCATGAAATTATTTCACCGGGCTTGTCAGAACCCCATCCTTTGCCTGATGCAATAAATAATTTTCCATTAAATGAGTAGATTCTGTCACAGGCATCGTTGTTTACATTTACAATTTTTGTTGCTTCATTATTTTCAAAACCCAGAATCCATCCATTGCTATCCATAAGGTAAATGGAATAGATCTTTTCAATTCCTGTCTGTGTGGTATTACACCCTGTAAAAACAGAGATACCAACAGCCAGAAGAGATAAGACGATTAGCGCTATCAAGCCTTTTTTCTTCATTTATTAACCTCCTGTATTATTAGATTTTTTATAGTTTCAGTTTATATTCAACTGTTATAAAAGTACCCGGCATTGGGTAGGATGGTTCTATTTGATAAAGCTCGTTGAAAATGTTATGGATAAAAATATTTAACTCTGATTGATCCGATATTTTATCTGAGAAGGTTAGATTTGTTATAAAGTAACTGTTGAGATAGTCTTCATTTGATGTGCCCGTAAATCTCTTTCCGGTGTATTCTTCCTGTATTGAAAAAGTGAGATGTTTTAATTTATAGTTAAAACTGGAAAATATTTTGTGAACAGGAATGTAAGGAACCCTTTTGTTGCTGCTTAGCTTATAATCACCTGATAGTGTAAATGAATAGATGTATGTGTAGTTAATATCTATATTTATGGAATCTGTAATATTCTGGGATAGTTGAAGCTCTAATCCGGGATAAAAGGCCTCGCCGTAATTAGAAGGCCTCCATTTACTATCACTCCCTTCAAGCCATAGAATTACATCTTCTATATATCTGGCAAATACTGTTACCGATAGCAGTTGATGCCCTGAATTTTTAATATACCCTGCTTCAACACTGTAACCTGTTTCTGGTTTAAGATCTGGATTTCCCGATACAAAGTTTGTTTCCGGCCAGTACATGTCATTAAATGTTGGTACCCTGTAGGCTTTTGAAGCATATATCTTAAAAGAGGAATCATTGCCCAACCTGAAAATTGATCCCAGTGACATGTTTAAGCTTCCTGAAAAATCGGAATAGTAATCGTATCTTATTGAGGGAATTATAGAAAGACGCGGTGATAGATCTGTATTAATTTCCATAAATAATCCGGCATGAAGACGGTCTTTTGTCCCAATATCAGTACTTGTTAATTTGTCATAGTTTATATTTAGGCCATAAACCGGTAAAATTGTGCTAAATCCAAAGAAGTTCTGAACAAGGTCCATACCAAATCTGTTTATTTTATGGGTGGAGTTCTCAGGTGTTGAGGAATAAGAAGGAGCAGGGTTATAGTAGTGTAAATACTTGTACTGATAGTATCCCGTGATATCCAGATCGAATAATTCACTAATAAAATCATTGGATTTATACTTTAATGAGGTATCTATTATCCTATCCTCCTGCTCCGCAAGAGGACTCGGTGATTTTAAGGATCCTGGTACACCTTTTTTATTAATCAATCCGGAGCCTTTTAGGTTTAAGGATGAATTTTTAAAGGGTATAAAAATTGAACTGGTGAAATTACCAGACAGCAAATCGGCATTTTCTCTCTTCCTATTTTCATAGTTATTATCCAGTGCAAAATATCCATTATCTGCCCTTGTAAAGGAAAGAATATTTGAAAATTTTATATTTTTTAATTTTGGAAAATAGCCAAGTGTAATTTTTTGAGTATCCACCAGACTCAATAGATTTGCATTGTTGTACTTTTTTGCTGTACCATAACCAGTTACGTATTTTTGAGGGATATATGAGCCGTTCCTTATTTTTATAAGAAACTTTTTCTGATCGCTTTTCTTCGTTATTATATTAATAACCCCTCCTACTGCATCTGCACCGTACAGAGAACTGTTGCCACCCCTTACTATTTCTATTCGCTCTACATTATCGAGGGGTATTAAAGACAGGTCCACTCCTCCGCTTTGAGAATTATTTACCCTAACACCGTCAATTAGCACAAGCACCTGGGCCGATGTAGAGCCTCTGAGCGAGAGAGTTTTCTGAGCTCCTTCAGGGCCATAATCCGATACCTGAATACCGGCCTGCCTGTCTAAAAGATCTGCTATGTTTTTAGCCCCGGATTCCTCTATCTCTTTCTGGTTTATGACTGTTACATTTTGCGGTACATCTAACGGATTTTCGGCAATTCGGGTAGCGGTAACGACAACAGGTTTTAACTCAACTGTTTCCTGTGCGGATATCTGTTTTGCAGTTAAAATTACCTGAAGTGAGGTTATTAAGATCACTACGGTAAAAATCATTACTAATGAAAAGGGCGATCTCTTCATCGCTGGGCAAACCTCGTACAAAAGTATAATCAGTGCCCATGGTTAACCGCTGTTCTATCCGCCGGTAGCTCTAATCTCTTTAAGAGATGTTGCACCTGAAAAGCGGATCTGAGGAGGGAAATATATAGTGTTTTAGGGATTTTAATGTAATGTTGTTATTATTATTGTGGTACATATACCCTTCCCTTCCTCGAGGTTAACCGTTTCAGGAGGGTTTCCTGGCTCCCGGATCATCTTACTCACAGCGCCTTCTCACCTGCCACATTTGCAGGCAATGGCATATTGCTGCTTTCATCCCCGGTTACAGTGGCGGGACCGCTGCGGCTTTTACCGCATTCCGCTCTCCTGAAACTGGGCTAATCTTTAAAGCTATATAACCAAAAAAACAGATTTTTGTCAAGAAAAAAAGTAATTTGTTTTTATTGATGCTGGAGTAAAAAGGGAATATTGTCCGGATTTAATTTTTTATTGTACCTTCTAATTTCAAAGTGAAGATGTGGCCCTGTAGTTCTCCCTGTTGTTCCTACAGTGCCAATCTCCTGCCCTGTTTCAACCAGGTCGCCCTTTTCAACTTTTATTTCTTTGAGATGTCCGTATAGGGTGTAGTATCCGAGTTCATGTTGAATTATTACAAGGTTTCCATACCCATCCGATTTACCGGCATAAACAACCTTGCCCTGTCTTGCTGCTCTTACCGATTTGCCTTCTGGGGCTGCAATATCAACTCCGCCGTGGAAGGTAACTTCATTTATGAAAGGATCTATTCTTTTTCCAAACTTCGATGTTTCAATGCCCATCAGAGGCGAATGAAACACCACTCCTGTCAGGTAGGTTCTCTGCAGAAAGCTCAATTTAACCTCGGGAACAAAGTAGAGTTCTTTTCCGGAGTTTTTCGGATCTTCAATTTTCTGGATGTTGTCTATTTTTATGCCGTATTTTTTCGCCAGTTCTTCACGTGTTGTTAAACCAGAATCAAAGAATAGGCCTAGAATATCGGGCAGAAAAACCGTTACCCCTTCTTTTATTGAGCCTATAAAATCTATTCTATTTAGAGTTGCTATTGTATCTATATTCAGACTTGTTTTTGCTATTATAGTCCAGATATCCTCATAAGGTTTTAAAATGTAGCTATAAATGTTTACGGGAGGGTATTTTTCAAGCCTCTCATTTTTTATAATCCTATTTTTGGATTCAACACATTTATCCAGAAGATTGATGTAGTTTTTATCGTTATAGTTAAGCTCATCTATTTTAATGATTGTAAGGGCCCCAAAAATATTGGAGTATAGTGTTAAAAATATAGGAATTAAAAGTGCAGTTATGTAGATAAACCGTTTCATAATAGTTATATTATAAATACCAAATATAATTTAATAAAGTCCAGTTTTTAAAATTTTGTAATTCAAGTGGATATGGATTTTATTAAAATTTATCAGGCTTAATTAAATATAACCAAGAGGTTGTAATAATGCCAGAGAAGGTTTATTTTGTTCCTGTTGAAAATAACGAAGACCCCTCATCTATATCAAAGAAGTTAAAAAATCTATTAAAAGAGACAGGTTTTGATGGATACTTTAAGAAGTCTGAGTACGTTGCGGTCAAAACTCATTTTGGAGAAGAAAAGAATAGAACCTATTTGCATCCTGTTATTGTAAAGACTGTTACAGACAGATTAAAGCAAAGAGGAGTCAGGTGTTTTCTTACTGAAACATCAACGCTTTACCGTGGAAGCAGGTCAAATGCTGTGGATCATATTGAGCTGGCATACAGGCATGGGTTTGGTTATGAAAAAATTGGAGTACCAATTATTATGGCTGATGGACTTTTTGGTGATACAGAGACATCTATTCCTATAAATGGCATTCACTACAAAGAGGTAAATATTGCCTCCGAGGTGGCTAAAATCCATGGACTCGTTGTTCTGTCACATTTTAAAGGACATATTGAAACAGGTTTCGGCGGTGCATTGAAGAATATTGGTATGGGCCTTTCATCAAGAATGGGGAAGCTGGTACAGCATTCAGTAATGAAGCCTGAAATAATTAGAAGCAGGTGCACGGGATGCGGTATCTGTATAAAATGGTGTCCGCAGGATACAATCGTAATGATTGATGGTAAGGCATATATAGAAAGTGAAAATTGCATTGGCTGTGGTGAATGTCTCGCCGTTTGCCAGTTCGGAGCTGTTAAGTTCGATTGGGGAAGGGAATCAAATGAGCTTCAGGAACTAATTGCTGAACATGCAGCCGGTGTTATAAAGGCGGTGAATGGAAGGGTATTTTTTATTAACTTTATTATTAATGTAACAAGAGATTGCGATTGTTTAAACAAAAGTGAGATTGTGGCGGGCAATGTCGGAATTGTTGCAGGTGAAGATATTGTTGCTGTTGAAAAGGCATCCTACGACCTGTTTATTGAAAAGCACGGAAAGCCAATAGAGAAGTTCACATATCCGGGGATAGACCCACTGGTTCAAATCAGGCATGCTTCTAAAATTGGACTCGGAAGCGAGGATTATGAGATTGTCAGGATGTAAACGTGTTGTTTCGTCCTGCAGGGGTTTATTTTTTATTATATTTATATCTTAAAGGCGGGAGAATCTGTTTATTTTTTATAATTTGAAAAATGTTTTTTAGGTTTGCCTACCTCCTTACATGTTTGTATAAACCTATTGACAATTCTAATTCATCTAAATAAACTAAATTAAACATTTATAGGAGCGAGGGGGAAAATTGATAACAGCAAATGATCTAAGAAGAGGGGTAATGATTAAGGTTGATAATGAGCTTTTTGTTGTTCTTGATTTCCAGCATGTAAAACCGGGCAAAGGTGGGGCATTTGTCAAGGCGAAGCTCAGAAATATAACCAAAAATATAATAATTGAAAAAACGTTCAGGGCAACCGAGAAGGTTGAAGACATTTTTATTGAAAAAAGAAAGATGCAGTATCTCTATAATGATGGTGATAATGCTGTTTTTATGGACCTCGAGACCTACGAACAGGAGAATGTTCCAAATGAATTTATTGAAGAACAGTTAAAGTTCTTAAAAGAGGGGGAGGAGGTTGAAGTCAACTTTTATGAAAATCAGATTATCTCGGTTGAGCTTCCGACGTTTGTTAATTTAAAGGTAACCCATACAGAGCCCGGTGTAAGAGGGGATACTGCTACCGCTGCATATAAACCTGCTACTGTTGAAACCGGTGCAAATGTTCAGGTTCCCCTTTTTATAAATGAAGGGGATATAATAAAGATTGATACAAGAACGGGTGAGTATATAGAGAGAGCCTAGATAAAAACCTTTAATTAAGGGGAATAGTTGAAAAGGGATAGGGCAAAATCGCAGAAGAAAAGAGGACTTAAGTATTACAGGAAGAAAAAATATAAAAAGGCAGTATACTTTCTTGAAGAAGCTCTGAGAAGTAAAAAGGATGATCCCCAAATATATCTTTATCTCGGTTATTCCTCTTTGAAGCTTGGAGATACTGATGGAGCCAGGCACTACTTTAAAAGTGGCCTTATCACAAACGAAGGTAATGTAGATTTAATGAAGGGGCTTGCATATGTGTATTTAAAAGACGATAGAATTGAAGATGCAATTGGGCTGTGGGGGGAGATACTTGATAAGAAGCCCGGTGACAGAAAAGTAAAGCAGGCCCTTAAGAGGTTGAGGCTTTCAGATGATGTTGAAAAGTTTGTTGAAGATTCTAATCCAGAGGATTTTTTATCTATGAAACCACCTTTTTGGGTAAAGCTAAAACCCTATATAACGGGTATTTCAATAGTGGTAGCTGTAGTTATTTTTGCAGTAGCGTTTTATGTGTCACCCCTTTATGACAGGGCGTTGAAGAAATTCTTTCCAAAAGTAGTTGAGCTACGTTCTGTAAAATTGCCACGGCAGGAGGAGTTTGTAGCCCAAAATGGCGAAAAGGCTCTGTATTACTTTAAAAATGAAGAGCTTAAACATTATTTTGTTAAAATCAAAAAGTATATCTATAAAAACAAGGTAAATAGAGCAATTATACTTTTAAATAAAATTATGAATTCAAACGCCCTTCCACAGGTTAAAGAAAAGTTTAAAGTACTTTATAATTTTATAGAGCCTCCGAATCCTCTTTCAATTGATTACAACCCCCAGTATTATGAAATTGTAAAGGATCCTGTAGCTTTCAGTGGTGTATATATTCTATGGTCAGGAAGGGTTGCAAATCTCATAAAAGGGAGGGATTTTATAGAGTTTGATCTTCTTGTAAACTATATTGATGAGGATACCATAGCCGGGATTGCCCATGTAAAGATTGCGGGAAAGTTTTTTATAAATAACAGGATGAAAGTGCAGATTTTTGGCAGATATACAGGCTATGATAAAAAAACAGGCAAACTCTTCATAGAAGGAATACTGCTTAAGAGATTGGAAATTTAATTTAATCCATAGAAATCTTATTCCTGGATGGAAGGGGCATTAGAAATACGTTTTGAGCTTTTGATAATTTTTAAT
>JALXDB010000347.1 GCA_026990615.1 Spirochaetota bacterium | reverse complement strand
AAAAACCGGGGGAGAACTTAAAGCTGGTATAAGCGGAGGGGGTGCCCTTCAAAAACATGTTGATGATTTTTTTGCCGGAATCAGGCTGACAATACTGGAGGGGTATGGGCTTACAGAAACCTCACCGATTGTTTCAGTCAGGACTTTCGAAAGGCCAGTACTTTACACAGTGGGCAGGCCTTTGAGAGGAGTTGAGGTAAAGGTTGTAGATGACAGGGGACATGAGGTCCCGCGCGGGCATAAGGGTGTAATAATTATAAAGGGTGACCTCGTTATGAAGGGATATTACAAAGATGAAGAGGCTACGAAACAGGTTTTATCGGAGGATGGCTGGTTGAATACCGGAGATATAGGGAGATTGACTCTGTATGGAGAAATCCAGATTACAGGAAGGGCAAAGGATACTATAGTGTTGCTGGGCGGCGAAAACATCGAACCCCAGCCGATTGAACTTGCTCTGGCACAGAGCAGATACATAAGCGAGGTAATGGTTGTAGGTCAGGATAAAAAGACACTGGGGGCCCTGATTGTTCCTGAGTATGATAACCTTTATGAATATGCTAAGGAAAAGGGGATCTCTTATACAGACCTAAAGGACCTTCTATCGAAACAGGAGATTAAGGATCTGATTCGTGAAGAGATCAGGGAATTCATATCTCCCAAATACGGGTTCAGAAACATAGAGTATATATCAAACTTTGTTCTACTGGAGAAGCCATTTGAAGTTGGGAGGGAATTGACACATACTCTGAAAAAGAGAAGAAATATAATTTATGAGATGTACAAAGATTACATAGATGCCATGTACGGTGATAGGCGTTAAATATAAATATAAAATAGGAGACTTCATCTCTTATTAAAGTCAATATCGAATTTTTAATTCTAATTCAAAAACAGTGTTACATTTTCAATCCTGTAAAAATGTTATGTAATTCATTATATATTAACAGGTAAATAACTGTGCTGCTGCCTGATAAATAGGTTTTTAGGACTTTGGGGGTAAATCAATTAAACGGTATCGGGTAAAACCGAACATAGAACTAATAGGAGTAGCAAACCGCAATATATTTGTCAATGGATTATTGTAGAATTTAATAATTTAAACTTGCCTTTTTAGGGTCCGGGCTGCTAAACTATCTGTATTATCAAGTCATTAAAAACAATCCATTATGATGTTTTTAACAGGAGGGAATGGTGAGGAATATCTTTTCTTTTGGAACAATTTTGTTTTTATCCGTATTTGTTCTTGTAGCCTCGGTTACGTTTGGTGGTATAGCAGGTGAAAATTTTAACGGCAGGGTGGTCAGTTTTGTTCCTGTTACCGGTTTATGGGAAACTGAGAAGTTAGCTAAAGGTTATACTTACTGTTTAAGAAGGGCTGGAGTGGAAAATCCCGAAAGGGTCGAAAAAGGATTAAAACCTCTTTTAAATGAAAATGCCGGGGAATTTTTAAAAATTTTAATGAAGAATCCGGAGTATTCTATCTCTCTTTTTAAAAAGATAGATAGGTATCTAGATGGAACGATCTCAGTGAATGCCTTTTGCGGGGAGAACAAAAAGCAGGTTATATGCGGAATTGCATTTGATATTAAGAAGAACAGTGATCATCTAATCTTTGGAATTGACAGGGCCAGCAGCGAAGCTGTTTTGCTCAGGATTAGAGAAGGTAAAAATTATAGGGTTAGTTCCAGATCGATTAAGATAAATCAAAACTGGAATAAGATAGAGGTTGTAACGGCGAGCAAAGATGTTAAATGCTATGTAAACGGTAAAATGGTACTTCATTTTAGAAATGAGTATTATATTGATGGAATGTTGGGCCTTGGTGTTTTAGGTGATGGCAAAGTCTATTTTGATGACTTTTTGGTTAACTACGATGAGTATAACAGGTATGGTGGCGGATGCGGATGTTATTAGAACTTTATCTTTTATTGAGGAGGTACAATGGCAAAGGCTCATGAGATAGACTATAGAATAGTTGGCGATGATATGCAGAGTGTAATTGTAACTCTCGATCCGGGTGAGGCGGTCCAGGCTGAGGCAGGAGCTATGCTCTTCATGGAAGAGGGTATAGATATTAACACCGAGATGGGTGGATTTATGAAAGGGATAAAAAGGGTAATCGCCGGGGAATCCTTCTTTATTACTACATTTATTAATAGAGCAGGTGTAAAAAGGCGGGTTTCCTTTGCTGCCCCATACCCCGGTAAAATACTTGCTGTTGATCTGAAAAGTATAGGTACCATTTTGTGTCAGAGAGATGCATATCTCTGCTCGGCATATGGAATAGATATATCCGTTGCGTTTACAAAGAGGCTCGGGGCCGGATTTTTCGGAGGAGAGGGTTTTATCCTTCAGAAGTTGAGCGGGGATGGTATTGCCTTTATACATGCAGGCGGAACTTTAATAAAAAAGGTGTTAAAGAGTAACGAGACATTAAAGGTTGACACAGGCTGCCTTGTAGCATTTGAAGAGAGTGTCGATTATGATATTGAGTTTGTTGGAGGATTAAAAACTGCCTTCTTCGGCGGGGAGGGGTTGTTCTTTACGACTCTTAAGGGGCCCGGAACTATATACCTTCAGACGCTTCCTTTTTCAAGGTTTGCGGACAGGGTGATTGCAGCCACTTATAAAAACAGAGGTGAGGTAAGAAACAGGGGATTCTTGGGAGGTCTTGACGGTTTTTTAGGTGGAGATAACAGGTTTTAGATTTTTGGAGATTGTGTTTTAAATGTGGCTAAATAGAGGCCTAATACAATTTTTAAAAGAACAAAATTTAAATGAATTAGACTCCATTTTTATAGTATTGAAAACATACCATTGTGTATTTTTAAATTAAATGCGATATTCGTAATTCTTAAAAGAAGTTGAATAGACTGTTCACGCATATGAAATTATTGATAGGTCTGTTTAAATTCGGATTTTTCAATTTATTATACAAGTCTTATATATGTTTGTAATTTATGGAAATTCTAACAAATTTATCTTGAAAATGGATAAAATAATATTAATATTATAGGAATTGTAAGGTAATAATTTTAAGTTTTTAAAAAAAGGAGAAGACACTATGGCTGATAACAGAGCAGAATATAAAATTGAAACTATGCTTCTTCATGCAGGTCAAAAGCCTGATACAGATACACTTTCGAGGGCTGTCCCGGTGTATAGAACAACTTCGTATGTTTTCAAAGATACAAAACATGCAGCCGATCTATTTGCCCTCAAAGAGAAGGGGAATATTTACACGAGAATCATGAATCCCACCCAGGAGATACTGGAGAACAGGCTCGCCGATGTGGAAGGGGGAAAAGCAGCCCTCGCATTGTCATCGGGTACATCTGCTATTTTCTATACAATAATCAATATATGTACGGTTGGAGATGAGGTTGTTTCTGCGAACAACCTGTACGGCGGCACATATACCATGTTTGATTCTATACTCCCGCAGTTTGGAATAAAGGTAAACTTTGTAAGTCCTGATAATCCTGGAAATTTTGAAAAGGCAATTAATGATAAAACCAGAGTGCTTTATGTGGAAACCATTGGTAACCCGGTTCTTGATGTGGTGGATCTTGAGGCTGTTGCAGGTATAGCTCAAAAGTACAAAATACCTCTTGTTGTGGATTCAACTTTTACAACGCCTTATCTGTTAAGGCCCCTGGACTTTGGCGCTAATATAGTATGTCATTCAATGACCAAATGGATAGGAGGTCATGGGACGGTAATTGGGGGTGTGGTTGTCGATGGAGAAAACTTCGATTGGAGTGACAGAAAGTTCAAGCTTTACAATGAACCTGATGAGAGTTACCATGGAATTGTATGGGCAAAGGATGCAGAGGCCCCTTTTGTTACAAGAATGAGGCTTGTCCCTCTAAGGAATCTCGGCGCATGTATTTCTCCCGACAATGCATGGCTTTTCTTACAGGGACTTGAAACGCTGCATTTAAGAATGGAGAGACATTCCGAAAACGCGATGAAAGTTGCCAGATTCCTTAAAGACCATCCAAAAGTTAGCTGGGTTAGGTATCCCGGTCTTGAGGATGACCCATCTTACAGGATTGCGCAGAAATACCTGAAGAGAGGTTTCGGCGGAATGGTTGTGTTTGGAATAAAAGGTGGCAAACCTGCCGGAGAGAAGTTTATTAATAGCTTAAAGTTGATCTCTCATCTTGCCAATGTCGGAGATGCCAAAACTCTTGCTATACATCCTGCAAGTACAACTCATTCACAGGTTTCAGAAGAGGATCAGCTTAAACAGGGGCTCACACCGGATTTAATAAGACTTTCTATTGGCATAGAGAATGTGGACGACATAATTTCCGATATAGAGAACGCACTGGAGAGAAGCAGCTGACTTGGCTTTAGTTATTTAGATCGATTTGGTTAGCATAGATAAAGAAAGGCTTCGATTGAAGGATGTTAAAAAGGTTTAGAAGATTGTCCGACAATTTAAAAAATGGATTTGTTCAGAAGTTTCTTACATTACGCTGTTTAAACGGGTTGATTAAGCGGCTCGTTATTTTTAGGCTTTTTATTCATATTTGAACATAAATGAGCGGGTCTTGCAGGCAAATCTGAAAACATAATAGACTAAATTGTTATGTGGGCTCTATTATAATTAAATACGGGCCTTCTTTATGAAAATCTATTTATCATACATGT
>JALXDB010000346.1 GCA_026990615.1 Spirochaetota bacterium | reverse complement strand
AGTCGGATTGTACAATTTTATAGGCAGATGGATGGTTCAGTGGCAGTACCTTATGGCTGCTTCATTTTTCGCAGTAATACCTGTAGTCGTCTTATTCTTCTTAATCGAAAAGCAACTTGTTCAGGGGCTTGCAGGAGGAGCTGTTAAAGGCTGATGAAAAAATAAATATTAAGGCCAATATCGGGTTTTGAATTTTAATTGATATTATGTTATCAATACATTAAAGATTGTGTGTAATTCATTATAATATATTAGTATTTAAAACTCGAATTTCCCCCTATTAAATAATTCAAGTAGACCTTTAGAGTTATAAAAAGAAAAGCATGTTTGGTTCGTGGTAATAGACCATTTCTATTTGATTTTTGATTATAAAGGTTTAATTTGCTAATACCGCCTGTATTGGATAAAAAGCTTACGTTTTTATTATAATTTCAAGTAAATGGCGATTTAAAATTGTAAGCAATAGATTCTTTTTAAAGTAATTTTTTTCATGTCTTTATGGAGATATCAGTCATATTTTTTATAATGTCGCATAATTTTAGTATATTTTTATCATTTTATGTTTACAGGCCTTTGACAAATCGCTGTTAAAGGAACTGTTAGAGGAAAATAACATTCTTTTCCACTTTATCCTGGTTTATTCTTCTAAAGTCCAGTCCTGGTCAATATCTTTTACCAAAACAGTGGGTAACAAAATTATTCTCATAATATCTTCTTTTTCAAGATCTATTCCAGACTCCTTCAAAAGATCGATTAACTCTCTTACGTTTTCTTTGTTTTCAACTACGGCATGAATAATAATGGAGTATCTCTCCATCTGTTGCTTTGATGGGATAATACCTTTGAATAACGAAAATTCATCCTGAAGTATTTTATCTAAATTAAATCCTTCTATAAATGTTGCTTTTTTAATTCCACAGCTTGTAAATGCAAGAAAAAGATCTTCCTTGTATTCATGTTTAAAAAGTTGAATTATAAGGTAGTACATTATTCATTACCCCTCATTGATTTCGTTGGCTTTTGTTAAAGTAGTTTTTGTCAATATTGGACCGAGAACTTCTGTAATAATTGTTGTAAACAACAGTATATTTATTGCCATTTGTGCCATTTCTATACCTTCCTGTCCGAAGGCCCCTCTTCCGAACTGCTTTTGAACGGCCAGAGAAAGAGCAACTGCTACTCCAACCTGTGGGATCAAACTGAAGCCTATATACTTTCTTACAGTTTTTGGAGCCTTGCTTATTGTTGCACCCAGGGAAGCTCCTGTCAGTTTCCCTAAAAATCTTGCAAGAGTGTAAAAAAGTCCAAGTACTCCAACCTGTCCTATAAGATTTACCTGAAGTCTTGCACCGGCGTACATGAAGAACAGGGGAATAATAACCGGTGATAAGCTGTCGACCGCTTTTCTCGACCTGTTGGCAAGCATATGATCGGAGTTCACTATTACAGAGCCTATGGTCATAACGGTAAGAAGCTCCGAGATTTTCAGCATTTCGGAAACACCCATGCCAATAAGTATAACAGAACCCAAACCGATTAATAGGTCGTCATGAAATCTTATCTTTTTAAACAGGATAACATAGGAAAACGCTAAAGCAGCCCCTATTATTAGTGAAAGGGATATCTTATAAAGAGGTGTTGCTATAATCTTGAATACCGATAGATGTGTTTTTAATAGTATAGACTGTGCAAAAAGCGAAGCAAAAACATAGATTGTTAATGCAATGGCATCATCTATTCCAACAACACCAAGTATTGTCGATGTTAATGGGCCTTTAGCCTTGTACTGTTGTATTACGTAAACTGTAGCTGCAGGTGCTGTTGCAGATGCTATAGAGCCAAATATTAAGGCTCTGTATAGTTTTGTAGGTTCCAGAATATAGAACGTAGCGGCAACAAAGGCAAATGCTAAAAAGCCTTCGAAGAAAGCTATTATTATAATTGATGAGCCTAATTTTGAAAGGGTGTTTTTATTAAGTTCTACACCGATAGAGAATGCAATTATAGATAGGGCAAGGTCTGATACTATTGAAAACTTTTCAATTAATTCGTGATTAAAAAAACCAAGTACTGATACGCCGCCAATAACTCCAATAATTACATAGCCGGTAACGGAAGGTATGTGGAATTTTTCAACGACCTTTTTAACAATATAAACTATTGCCAATGAAATACCAAGGTAGAGTAGCGTGTTGAGTTCCATTTTTTTATCCATTCCCGTTTAAGATTTTAGTGCCATTTTTTTCAAAAACCTTCAAATATTTCAAATACCTCATATTTGGTTTTACATTCTATGAGCTTTTTCCGTCTTTCAGGATTTTTAATTACAAGAGTCAGTTTGGCAAGTATCCGAAGGTACTTTTCCTGCTGGTTGTCAGGACCTGCAATCAAGAATATCAGATAGGCTGGCTTATTGTCCAGTGAACCCCAGTCGACTCCGTTCTTATGTATGCAGATCGTTATAAAAAACTCGTCTATCTGGGCCAGTTTAACGTGAGGGATAGCAACACCGTAACCTATACCTGTACTCATTATCTCTTCTCTCTTTAAAAGAGCTTCCTTAAAACTTTTAATATCCTTCACTTTGCCATCCTGCGATGATACTTCTATCAACTCGTCGATAACCTCTTCTTTTGTTTTTTTGTCTGAAAAAAAGATTCTGTTCAAACTGATGTAATTCTGTAGAGTTATTGTACTCATCTTTTCCGCCCTCTTTTTAATTTATGCCGTGAAAGGCATTGGCATTACTATTAAAATATATTATAAATCTAATATTAAATAAAATTTAATTTAATGTTTTTTTTATTTTTATGCCGCTGATAAATTGCGATAATTATAATTAAAGGGGTTGTACAATTAACAGGGTTAGGAGGTGGGATGAAACTAACCGTGCTTTTAAATGATTTAGGAGATTATACATTGGTTGGTCGTGCTAATAAGAATATCACAATGATAACAAACGATTCAAGGAATGTAGAAAGAGGTGGATTGTTTATTGCTGTGCCCGGATTTAAAGATGATGGAACAAGATATTTAGATGATGCTATAAAAAGAGGGGCTGTAGCTGTTGTTCTAGAAAAAAAACATATAAATAGTATTAAGCCTTCTGGTGATGTAAGCTATATCTTTGTTGAAGATGCAAGGATTGCAAATCTGATGTTGGCAAGATGTTTTTACAAACATCCCCAGAGGGATGTTACTTTAATCGGTGTTACCGGAACAAACGGTAAAACTACGGTTACGTATATTTTAGAATCCCTGCTTAAAGCAGCCGGTTTTGAAACAGGAGTTATAGGGACAATCAACTATAGATATAAAGGAAAAATAATTAAAGCTGAAAACACAACTCCTGATGCACTTTATATATACGGTTTATTAAGAAAAATGGCCGATAGTGGAGTTACCCACGTGGTTATGGAGGTTTCTTCACATGCTCTGTATCTTAACAGAGTTATGCCTGCAGATTACGATTATGCGATATTTACAAATTTAAGCCAGGATCACCTTGATTTTCATTCAAATATGGAAGATTACTTTAAAGCTAAACTAAAACTTTTTCAGGGTTTGCACAACTTCGCTTATGCAGTTATAAATGCAGACGATGGTTACGGTAGAAGGATTCCCGATCACACGAGAGCGGCAGTGATAGATTATGCAATTAAAAATGAGGCTAAAATTAAAGGCAGTATTATATCTCTTTCTGTTGATGGAACTGAATTTTTTATGGATGGAGAGCGTTACAGTACAACCCTTGTTGGAGAGCATAATGTTTATAATATACTTGCATCCTACGGAGTTGCAAAGTCAATAGGAATAGATAGAGGCAAAGTTAGAAAAGTTGTTTCTTCATTAAAGCCAATTCCTGGAAGGTTTGACAGGGTTGAAAACAGTAAAGGCTACAATGTTTTTGTTGATTATGCCCATACTCCTGATGCCCTCGAGCACCTGCTTTTAGTAGCAAATAGGGTTAAAAAGGCCAGGATAATAACCGTTTTTGGATGCGGGGGAGACAGGGATAGAGGAAAAAGGCCGTTAATGGGTAGAGTTGTTGAAACTATGTCGGATATAGCAATTGTTACCTCCGATAATCCAAGGACAGAGGATCCTTTAAAGATAATTGAAGATATAAAAGAGGGTATGAAGAAAGATAACCATTTAATAATACCTGACAGGAGAGAAGCCATATTTAAGGCGATTGAGATTGCAGGTAAAGATGATATTGTACTGATTGCCGGGAAGGGCCATGAGGACTACCAGATACTGAAAGATAGAACAATACATTTTGATGATAAAGAAGTTGCAACTGAAGCTATCAATGATATTGGATAATTTTATTTATATTATGAATTATCACGTAGATTAATAACCTGTAGTAATTCGAGTTTTTAAAATATTCCAGATTACACTCAATTTTTATAATTTTGGGAACTTTACATCGGCTTTTAATAATAAAAAAGCCGGGTCGTTCAAACCCGGCTTTATATTTTTATTGATAAACAACCACTAATTATTTTTTATAGTTTTCGAAGAAATCTTTTACTGCAGCCACACACTTTTCATTTTCCTCTTTTGTTCCTATTGTAATTCTGAAGAGGCCCTTTCTTCCCTTAAATGGATTTTGCTTTCTTAGGATAATCTTATGTTTTTCCATTATGTAATCAACGATTT
>JALXDB010000345.1 GCA_026990615.1 Spirochaetota bacterium | reverse complement strand
AATTAGAATCTTCTCTATCTCTTCTTCGCTGAGGCTGTCCTTTTTTTCAAGCAGTATCTGTTGACGTGTTAGAAGCAGCTTTGCCGCTCCGCTTGTTAGATAAAACCTTGACCTTTTTAAGCGCTGTAAAACCGAGGCTGGATAATGAATATGCATTTTACTGAATATTGATTCTGCCACAATCCTTGCCTTTGCCTCTCCTGCGGCTATAATAATTGCTGTTGCTTCAGGGTTATAGGTAATCGTTGAAAGCCCTATGGTGATTACAAGCCTCTTTCTTGCTATTTCAATCCCCCCGAGGTCTGTAGCAGCCGCAGCCTGGGTTTCATAGTTTGTCTGGGTTAATCTCGTTGTTGAGTTTAAATCTGATCCCCTTATGTTAAAACCTATATGTCCGTCAGGTCCTATACCTCCCAGAAAAAATCCAATTCCACCTTTTTCCCTTATCTTTTCTTCGTACTCTGAACACCACTGATCTATGTTTTCAAGGGTTGCCTTCTGGAGTTTTTCTAAGTTGCTTGCTGGTTTTCTATATCGAAGAGTTATATCTACATATCCATCCGGCCACACATCATCGAGATCTTTTCCTTCTGGGAGTCCTATTTCCGAACAATTAATTAGCATTGCTTTATCAGGGTCAAGGCCAAAGCCTTTGATGTAGAATTTTTTTACATAGTAGTAAAAACTGTTGTGCTGATTGGGATTTATTGGATAAAACTCGTCTATCTGAACAAAATGTAAACTTTTCATATCGGGTTTTACTGTTGGGTCTATACCCCATTCTCCGAGCTCTTTTTGAGTTTCAGGATCGTTCCATCTGCTTAAAAATCTTTGAACTTCTTTGATGAAATACTCGGGGGTTTTACCGGTTGGGAGGCTTATTACACCCCCTGGATTTTTTTGAACCCACTCGATAAACCGGAGTGCTGCCAGTGTACCGAGCTCGGGAAAGCTATTAACAACTATTACTCCGATTTTTTCTTCCGGTGTGTATTGTAATTTAAAACCGGATTTTTTAAGTGCCGTTTCCTCTACTTTTGAGGTTAGAACCGAACTATTTTTGCTCATTTCATATATTCCTGATAAATATTAGGATAATTAACCCTTAAAAAATATCATTAAATAATAATTATGTAAAATTTTATTCTTTAATTAATTAACTATATTGTATATTTTGGTTGTTTATATAGAAAGGTGAAACTGATGAAATTCTCCTACACGGTAGACGGTTCGGAAGTATTGAAAGACATTGAAATAGATTTTGATTCTTCATTCCCGGTAGTTATTACAGGTGTAGAAAATTTTTCTCTTGCAATTCTGGGAGGAATCTTATCCGGACTTTTCCCCATTGAAAGAGAAGAATCTTTTCCCCAGATTGAACATTTGATGAAATATTTTTCCGGCGAGTTAAGAATCGAAAATGGAGAAAAAATTGATGAAGGTGCCTATATCGGGGTTGATCCTGACCGGCATATACTATTCTCAACTGTATCGGAAGAAATTAAAGCCCAACTGGGATTTGAAGTCGATGTATGTGAAATTCTGGATACTTTCGGACTGGACTGCGCTTTCAAAGGGAGAAAAATATTAACACTCTCAGGAGGAGAAAAGGTAAAACTCGCCCTGTCGATTCTCTTTAATAAAGAGGCAAAAAACATTGTAATGCACGGTGTTGTACCATGGCTTGATCAAAAAGGCAGAGATCTGCTTCTAAAGCGTATAGTTCAGGTCCAAAAAAGAGGAAAAAAGATTTTTATAATCGATCAGAAAATTGAATTATTTAAAAATATAAACGCCAAATTCTATTATTTTAATGGTTTAACATTGAAGCCTTTTAACAGTGAACATGTAAGGGGCATTAAAGATGAGCTGAAGAGAAAATCATATGAGGTTAAAAGCAGGTTATCTTTATCATTAGATAAAAACTTTGATAGTTTTGATAGTGTAGTGGAGTTCAAAGATGTCTTTTTTGATTATAATCGAAAAGCAGGCGACAAAAATCTGATAGATGGAGTAAATTTAACACTTATTGAGTCTTATATCTACGGTCTTACAGGGGAAAACGGGTCAGGAAAGTCCACCCTTGCAAAGATGATAATGAGAATAGTAAAACCTGACAGGGGTGAGATATACCTTGGAGGGAAGAATCTTAAAAACATCAGGAGAACGGATATTCTAAAGTATGTATGTTATGTAGGGCAATTCCCCGAGAGGCAGCTTGTTTATGGAGATGTAGAGCAGTACAGGGAGAGATCAAAATCATTGAAGAATGATATTTCGGTTGAATTATTAAACAGATACTTCGATCAGGACAGGGATTATCCAATATCATATCTTGACCCATTGCAGCTTAAGTTTTTACTTTTATTTTCCTCTATTGGTAAAAACACGAGGCTGGTTATTCTTGATGAACCCACATGGGGTATCGATATTGACGGTCAGATTAAAATTGTAGAGGCGATAGGGCAAATATTTAATTTGATAAAGAGCGTATCGGTAGTTCTGATAAGTCATGACAGGGAATTCCTCAGCAGCCTTGTACATAAAACGGTTTTACTAAAAGACGGAAAAACCTATGAAATGGATAGTCTGGATTAGCTAAAATGAAACTGACAGAAAAACTTTCAAATGCACCACTGTGGATGAAGATCCTGTTTCTCCTATCCGGAGGTTCTCTATTCTTTATTCTATTCCCCTTTTTATTGAAATACGGACTTTACATATACGCTGTTTATTTTGCTACCCTTATAGTATTTGGCATCATATTCAGACTTGTTGCAGGAAGAAAGGCCTTTAGGATTACTCTGTGGCTCTGGGGGTCCGGCTCATTGATATATCTTGTTGTATCTTTGATTCTTATTTTGCAGGGTGTACAGCCCCTTCCATATTTGCACATGGAAAAGTTAAACCTTATACTCTACTATTTAACCTATCCCCTGCGAGTGCTTGGAATATTTTTTACAGGCCTTATTTTTGTGTCCATAACTTCTCCGATAGAGTTTATCAGATTTGGCAGGGTGGGACTGGGCATTGCTCTGATATACAGGGCATTTGAGTATTCAATTTCTATGTTCGATGAAAACAGAACTGCTCTTTTAATTCAGGGAAGCTGGCCTGATTTTGATGATTCAGATAAGAAATACAGGTTGTTTTTTAAGTTGATCTTAAAAACTCCGTTGCTGATAGCCACAACATTCAGAAATATTATAATGTGGGCGCCTTGGGCCTGGATTTGCTATAATGCTATAAAAAAAGATTTAATGAGGAGGTTAAAAAGATGAAGGCATTTTTAACAGTCGTACTGGCTGGCGCAGTTGCTGCGTTAACAATAGCCGTAAGAATACCCATTCCTGGCACCGGTGGCTATTTGAATTTTGGAGATATCGCTGTGATTTTTTGCGGACTCTTTCTTGGGAAAAAGTGGGGGGCACTTGCCGGAGGAGTGGGAAGCGCCCTTGCAGATATTATAGGAGGTTTTTTTATTTTTGCTCCCATTACTCTTATTGCCAAGGGTCTTGAAGGTTTTTTGGCTGGCATTATAGGTAAAACAAAGTTAAAATACTTTACTCTTCCAATTGCCGGATTTGCAATGATGTTTGTTTACTTCGTGGCTGAGATATTTTTGCCGGGTATGGGGATTGGTGCTGCTCTCAGCGAAGTTCCTTTTAACTTAATCCAGGCTGTAGTGGGTGTTTATGGAGGTTTACTCGTCTATATTTTGGTAAACAAGGCGTTTGTTGAAGGGGTAAAGGAAAAACAGAGTTAAGATTGATAGACAAATTAATTGATATAATTTAATCTTAAGAAATTCAAAAATGTTAAAAGAGATAAATCAATTTAGAAGAGCCCCAAGAATAATTAAAAAGGGTGTCGATCAACTCTATTCAAGGTTTTCCGACTCAAATTTTCCTGTTATTAAAAGGGCAAAGGGACCTTATCTGTATGATTTTGATGAAAACAGGTATGTTGATTTTTATATGGGCGGGAGCAATCTTTTGATGGGACATATTGTTCCTCAGGTTACAAAGGTTGTCAAAGGGTGGTATAACCGGGGATATGCAGGAGGATATCCATTCGTTCAATCTTCCCAGATGCTGTCCAATAGAATTGTAAAGCTATTTTCATACTACAGCGATAGTGTTGTAGATGGAAGTTTTATATTTTTTGATTCTTCAGAGGAGGCTTATGCAGGGTTAAAAAGGATTCTCAGTATCGCCGGTTGTAAAGAGATCAAGATAATCTCTGACAAAGGTCGGGAAAAGAATAAACAACAACTGTTAGAATCTCATTCTATGACTGGAGACACAGTAAATATAGAGTTTTCAGATACTCTGATGGGCAAGAGGTCCGATGGCCAAAATATTACCTCTCTTATGTTTAAGCTTTCTGGGTGGGACAGCAGTGGAGTAAAAAAATCAATTGCCTATGCGAAAGAAAGCGAAAGAAGAATTATTATTTCCGATGAAAGAAGTTTTACGGCCTTTTCGAACATGTCTGAGGACATTGAGCTGCTGAAAATGGTTGACATAAGATTATTCGGTAGCTGGCTTACTGGAGGGCTTAATTTTGGAGCCCTTTATATCGGGAAAGGAATCGACCTGTCGGAAGTAAGTTCTATTAATTTTCGAACCTATGCGGCTATGTTTAAGTTTCCCCCACTGTATAAAATTAAGGCAGCTGTAAAATTTCTTG
>JALXDB010000344.1 GCA_026990615.1 Spirochaetota bacterium | reverse complement strand
CATCTTCTATCCACTTTAAAAGTTCCTCCAGTTCCTCCTTTGCCCTGTGGAGGGCTACAAAGGCCTCCAGTTTTTGCTCTTCCCTGTCTCTCAGGTTAATAAAGGAAGATATATAAAACTCATCACTGCTTTTACGGTTTTTCTCAAAAAATTTATTTAAAAAGCAAATATCATCTTCGTCAATATATCTGCAGACAATGGCAAACATTGTGATTATGCAGGCAAGAGAAAGTAACACGACAATAAATATGTACAGCACATGACTGGATCTTTTGACTTTCGCCATAATTAAAGTACTACTCCTACAGAAAAGATTGCATTAATTATATTACTGACAATTTTTATTAATTATCGGCATCAGGTCATTGCTCATTAATTTCTTGAACATAGTTGATTAAATCTTTATATTGTAAAAAAATATTAACAGGAGGATAGATTATGTCAGCTATAGAAAGCATTGTAGCAAGAGAAATACTGGATTCACGGGGTAATCCAACTGTGGAAGTCGAGGTTTTGCTTGAATCAGGAGCCGTCGGCAGGGCTGCAGTTCCATCCGGAGCCTCAACCGGGGAACATGAAGCAGTTGAATTGAGAGATGGAGATAAAAAGAGGTACAACGGAAAGGGAGTGCTAAAGGCGGTAGAAAATGTTAACGATGAAATAGCCCCTGAACTGCTCAGTTATGAGGCCACACTTCAGACTGATATTGACAATATTATGATTGAACTCGATGGAACTAAAAATAAATCAAGACTCGGGGCAAATGCAATCTTGGGAGTTTCAATGGCTGTTGCAAGAGCTGCCGCTAACGATCTTGGTCTTCCCCTGTTCAGATACCTCGGTGGAGTAAATGCAAAAGAGCTCCCCGTACCCTTGATGAACATACTGAACGGTGGGAAACATGCAGATAACAACGTTGATATTCAGGAATTTATGATTGCACCTGCAGGAGCAGTTGATTTTAAAGAAGCATTGAGAATGGGGGCAGAGGTTTTCCATGCCCTGAAATCAATCCTTAAAGATATGGGATTAAACACTGCAGTGGGTGACGAGGGAGGCTATGCGCCGGACCTGAACTCAAATGAGGAGGCTCTTCAGGTAATAATGAAAGCCATAGAAAAAGCTGGATACAAACCCGGTGAAGATATATTTATAGCTCTCGATCCCGCAGCATCGTCTTTCTACGAAGACGGAAAGTACAATATGAAAGCGGAAAAGGATCCTATTAAAGATTCAGAGGCAATGGTAAGCTTCTACGAATACCTCGTGGATAAATACCCTATCATCTCAATTGAGGATGGCCTGGATGAAAATGACTGGGAAGGCTTCAAACTCATGACTGAAAGGCTGGGGAATAAAATTCAGATAGTTGGAGATGATATCTATGTAACAAATACAGAAAGGTTAAAGAGGGGAATAGAAGAAAAGGCAACAAATTCTATCCTTATTAAATTGAACCAGATAGGAACTGTTACCGAAACAATAGATGCAATTGAAATGGCAAAAAGGGCTGGATTCACAGCCGTTGTCTCCCACAGGTCAGGGGAAACCGAGGATACATTTATTGCGGATCTGGTGGTGGCAATGAACACAGGCCAGATCAAAACTGGATCAGCATCAAGGTCCGAAAGAATAGCAAAGTACAACCAGTTGCTCAGAATAGAAGAAGAACTCGGAGATTCAGCGATCTTTAAGGGAAAGGATGTTTTCTACAGCATAGGTAAATAGCTATTTTCTAATATTGCCCAAATAAATCAGGTTTTATAAAGTAGATTGAAAAGCGTCCGACGATATTAACGGACGCTTTTTTTAATAATTTTTCAGACATCCACGTTTTTAATAAAAATTGAATTATAAACCGGCACCAATAGAAAAAAATTACTCATTAGGCGAAAGCCTGTAGATGTTCATGTGACTGCCAATCGCCCAGCCGTTTTTGTAATCCTGAAGCCATATGTAAACAATAGAATCATCCATTGAGCTATCTACCGTAGGGTATCCATTTGCATCTGCATTATAGGGCAGCCATTTGCCATTTTCCAATTTATAAATCATATCACCTCTTGCCGCCCATCCGTTGTTCATATCGGTAAAAGCACAAACAGGAAGTGATCCAATGGTGAAAGGAAGGTCAGCCTGCGGTATTTCATCCCCCCATACATTATTTATTAGTTTCCATGCACGAATTTTCCCGGCGCTTTGTTCATATATCATCTGCCAGCCGTTATTGGCATCTATCGTATAAAACATAACGAATTCATCATGTAGACCATCGGCCTCCGGCCTGCCCTGTCGGTTTAGAGTCCATGTTCCACCACTTAAAACCCACTTTGCACCATTTCGTGCAGTTGCCCAGCCGTTGTCCATATCATCAAGATGGATATAAATTGGGCTGTAATTAGTTGAAAATTGCTGTGCTTGAACCCAGCCATTTGTTTGGTCAAGCTTCCAGAAGGTGTCGTAGTACCATATTATTGTACCATCATTATAATAAATAGTTCCTGCCGCCCAGCCGTTATCGGCGTCGACAAGGGCAATAGTTTTCGGTGTATACCAAGCAGTAAAATCATTCAGTGTCCAGACCCCATTACTTAGCTTTGCAAACATCTTATCACCGCCCTGATATTTCCCTGCCCAGCCCGTATCAATATCAATTAACTTTATACTGTCAAAGCTTTCGACATTGCTAATGGTTGGTCCAAAATTCCAGGAGCCATTTTTAAGTATAAGGTTTACCCCCCTTTCGCCGGCATATCCAACAACACGGCCGTTGTTTATATCAATAAAATCGCTCTGCATAGTTTCTGCAAAATAAAATTCATATGCACCACCACCGGTTGTTACATTCCACGAGGCTCCATCATAGTTCCATACCGCCCCGTTTGAGCAGACAGCCCATACACTGGTTCCATCATCCATAATTTTAACCGGAATTGCAGCTGATGGCATTGTTTCATCGCTCCATGTTGTCGAAGAACCATCATAAGTAAACTTTTTTAAAACTTCATCGTCGGCTGTATCTATATCAGGGTCGCAGTACGCCCAGCCGGAATATGTACCGGAACCAGTATTTTTTACACCTAAATAAGATATGGAATCATACGTTCCGGCAGGATCCGATACACCACTTAAGCCCCATGACGGTCCACTTGTTAATTCCCATACCTTAGACCCATAGGCAAAGCCATCATCAATAGCTGCAAGTACTATTTTACTGATAGATCCAGAAAAAGTTTGTCCAGAATCTGTCCAGCTACCATCCGACAACTGTATAAACTTACCAGATCCGGAAGTATCAGCCGCTGCCCATCCACTACCTGAATCGATAAGATCAACAGCTCCGTAATCATCAGTAACCGGATTTGGTGAGTATTCACTCCACACACCACTTTCAAGCTTTAATATTTTACCACCATAAACTCCACCGTCGCAAACAGCCCATCCTGTATTGGAATCTGTAAGTGCAATAGAGCATCCATTTGTGCTGATGTGATAAAGCATACTACTACCTGTGTAGTTTGATGATAGGTCTGTCCATTTTCCACCTGAATATTTCCACACAACATCATGCGATTCATTTGAATCATAACCAATAGCCCATCCGATATTTTCATCAAGAAAGGCAATTGCATACATATTAATAGCGTGAATATCACCATAACTATCCTCTTTTGTCCATATTCCGTTATTCAACCTCCAAAAATATCCCATGCTAATCGCCCAGCCGTTGTTGTAGCTGGTTTTCGCAAACTTATTACGGTCGGAAATACCCGGCCTTCCAAGCTGAGTTACTTTTGTCCATTTAACTGCCTCTTTAATTGTACTATCCCCCGGCGGATTTGTACCTCCACCCGAAGGACAGCCGGTAAAAATCACCAGAGAGATACCAATTAAAAATAGCATAACAACAAACAATATTTTTTTCGACATAGAAATACTCCTTTATTTAATTAAATTAAATCCTGCTAAAACTTCCATTTAAAGAAAAAAGTTAAAGAAAAATAGCATTCCTGATTTACTCTTTTGGATGCTTGTAACTTCTTTATAAAGTAGCCTTCCCTATTAATTAATTTTGTTAATTAATTTTTGGTAAAACTATAGCAATCAACCTGTACAACTGCTGCTCCATTTCTTTAAATACCTACACAAAAACATACCTATATTACATAAATCTAAAAGATTAAAACAATCTTTCCGGCAGTTTATATAAGAAGAGAATATAAACCAGCGGTAAGCTATTTTTCATACATAAAAAGCGTCAATAAATATCCAGCTTATATCATAATTAAATCGTCCTATACTTTTTGCGGGAGTTTTATCAAAACTCGACACAGAAAGGCAGGAAAATAAAATTTTTTACCAATTTTAAATAAAATAACTTTAAAATAAAAGAACAATTATATCACGACCGAACTACATTAAGCCCTGTCTTTCATTTAAAAGAGGCCGAGGCAAGACCCTTTTCAACTTTACAGGAGGATTCTGACCATGGTAAAAGATCCGGCCTAAAAAGCTATGAACAGCTTCTTTTTATAAAATATTCTTTTAAGTATACCACAATAATTGAGCAACATCAATATAAACAAAAATAACGATAGATTTTTATGCTACCAAACATCAACCTATATCCGTCATAGATAGATATTTACGAATATTTACCAGATTTTTGAAAATATTATATTTTTTACCTAATATAAGTT
>JALXDB010000343.1 GCA_026990615.1 Spirochaetota bacterium | reverse complement strand
TGGAAAGGCCTTTCAGTTACAAGAAATATGGTGTTGTAATAACGCTGCTATTGGTTTCGTTTTTACTATTTTTTGCAGGGCTGGCATACGGAAGTTTTCAGGAAGGCTATGAGCTCTACAAACAGGGAAAATACTACGATGCTGAACAGGTTCTGCTAAAAGAGAAGGAGCTTTCGCCTAAAAATCTTGATGTTTATGCCGTGCTGGGCTGGTGTTATCTGTACACTGCAAGGTACAAAAAGGCAATTGATATATCTAACGAGGGTTTAAAGATAAATCCAAAGGATACAAGGTTTCTGTCTACTATAGGCAGGGCCTACATGGAGCTGAAACGTTACGGTGAGGCTGTTAAATATCTTGAGAAGGCTATTTCACTGAACCCTAAAAATCCATACTACTATTACTATCTTGGAAGGGTGTATCTGGATCAAAATAAACTTCTCTATGCTGAGACTGCCTTTTCAGCAAGCATTATGCTGAAAAAAGACAGGTATCAGTTCTATAGATACAGAGGAATCGTGTATGAAAGGATGTCTGAATATAAAAAGGCTGAAGAAGATTACAAGAAGGCTCTCTCTTTAAAGCCAAATGACCCTCGTTTGAAACAGGCCCTTATAGATGTCATCAGTAAAGAAGCTGAACTTGAGAATAGTAAAACATCATTAGAATAGCACCAGATCAATAGTCATACCTGCACTATAACAATATTAAAGTTAAAGAATTATATTTGCTTATGAACGATAGATTTAAAAAGGCTTTTATTATCAATTTTGGATGCAAGTTAAACCAGTTTGAAGGGGAAGCTCTAAAGCAGGCCTTAAAAGGATCAGGCATAGAAGCGAGGATAATTCATCCTTCTGAGATAAAAGGTTGCGACGATGGAAGAGCCCTGTTTATAATTAATACCTGTACCGTTACCTCCAAAAGTGACAGAAAATCCAGAAATGCTATATATAGGGTGGTGGGTGTAAAAAAGAAGAGCGATCTCCTGATAGTGACCGGCTGTTATGCACAGACTGATAGAATGGAGCTTGAAAGTATAGAAGGTGTTGATCTGGTACTTGATAATCTTCAAAAACCCCGTATCTCGGATATAGTTAATATGTACAGTTACAAAGCGAAGTCCGATGTTGAAGATACGCCAGTAGTTAAAGAGAGTGATATATTCTCATACACCGATCCACTTGACATTAACAGGTCCAGGGTCTTTGTTAAAGTGCAGGATGGATGTGATATGAGGTGTTCGTACTGTAAAATTCCACTTGCCAGGGGAAAATCGATAAGCAGAAGCTATTATGATGTTGTCGATTATGTTAAGAGAATAGAAGAACTGGGTTACAACGAGATAGTTCTTACGGGGATAAATCTGGGCAGCTACATGTACGGGGGGAAGGACCTTGCAGGTTTAATTGAAGAGATACTTAAAAATACTAGGACTATAGGAATCAGACTTTCTTCCATCGAGCCGATGTACTTCAAAAAGGGCCTGTTTGATATTATCGGAGATAATAGGGTTGCTCCCCATTTTCATATTCCTCTGCAGAGCGGATCTGATAGGATTCTAAGAGCAATGAGAAGACCCTACACCATTGAAAGATTTGTATCGATAGTAGACAAAATAAGAGAGTCAAAGCCGGATGTACATATAGCAACAGATATAATAGTTGGTTTCCCCGGGGAGACTGAAATAGATTTTGAAAAATCATGTAGTTTAATGGAAGAATTGAGATTTTCATCCGTTCATGTATTTAAATATTCTCCCAGAAAGGGAACGGAGGCTTACAGTCACACAAACAATGTACCTGAAATCGTAAAAAGTGAGAGAAGTGAAGTGGCTCACAGGATGGCTGACAGGTTGAACTATGAGTTTAGAAAAAACTTCGAGGGAAAAGTCAGGGATGCTATAATTGAAAAACATGAGTACGGTTGCATAGCTGTAACTGACAACTACATCAAGGTGTTACTGAAAGATTCTCAAAAGGATTGTAAACCCAGAATGCGCGTAAAGGTTAGAATTGAAAGGGTGACTTCAGGCCAAACTACCGGAGAAGTCGTTTCTGTGAATAGAAATATGGTAAATACTTAAAATTAAAGCGGGCTCTGAAGCCCGCTTTTTTATTTAATATGCTATGCGGTTAGAATATGGCCCTTTCTATTTTGAGTATCTTATAGCGTTTCTTTGAGTTTTGAGAAACTATGTCCACTATATCCCCAACTGATTTATTCATCAATGTTTCCCCAAGTGGGGATGTGTAGGATATGATTTTTTTTGCGGGGTCTGACTCCCAAGGTCCCAGAATCGTGAACTTTTCTGTTTTATCGTCATCCAGGCTGTTAAGGGTGATCATTGTTCCTACAGATACCACATTTGTCTTTATATCTTCGGGTTTTAAAATCTGAGCTTTATTTAGACTTTCTGTAAGGTTTTTCACCTGCTGCTTAAGGAACTCCTGCTTTTCTAGGGCGTATTTGTATTCGGCATTTTCTCTCAAGTCACCTTTTTCCATTGCTATACCGATCTCTTTGCTATTCTTCGGTATTTCAACCTCTATGAGATATTTCAGCTCATTCTGCTTTAGCTCATAAGACCTCTGTGTAACGATTAGCTGTCCTGGAATGTTTACAACTCCAACTTCATCGTCAAACACGATGTTCGGATGAGTGGTTTTAATTGCAAATCTCATCTTTATTATATACTCGTCTTTAAGCTCCTCTATATTTGAGATTGTGGGAATCAACCTGCGTACTGTTGCCTCATCGGATCTCTTTATGTAGTCAATCAGAAGATTGTCTTTGAAAAGGATATCCACAATTGTGTTGAATATTTTTCTGTTGAAAACAACATTTCTATCGTACCTTAGATCCCTGCTTGAGATTTCAAGCAGATGGGTTAAACCCATTATTGCATGGTCAAAATCGATCTTAATCTGAGGATACAGATTCTTTGCTATTATGTTTTTCCCTATCCAGATGAATATCTCGCTGTACTCCCTATAGTGGGAGAGTATATCATTGAAGGTTTCCTCAACAAGATCGTGGTGTCCTTCCGAGATTAATTCATCGATTATTAATTTCATGGGATATGTGTAGAAACACCTGATAAAAACTCTGGGCCAGTCCTCTATATTTCTCTTTATGTTTAACAGGAAGCTCTTCCTTAGTTCATTATCCTGTATCAGTGGTAGATAGTTATGAATGTCCTTCAGCCCGTTGTAGATGTCTTTAAATGTAAAGGGAATGTCAATGGGGAGATAGGGATATGTTCTCTTCAGATTGCTGAGCAGAAGGTAGCTTTTCAGAGTATGTTCGTTGACTATACCGGAGGCTGTAAGGAACCCCTGAAAGTACTGCAGCATTTCACTGAAGTAGTCGGAGTCAATATCCCCATGATTTAAAAATTCCATAAACAGGTCAAATCTCTTGTCGAATTTCTTCTCCGTTCTAAACTTGTTGAAAATATCCTCATTGTAGGAGATTGGTTTTTTTCTGATATAGTAGGTATCTTTCTTTTCGGGTACAGTTCCGAAGTATGGGTTTTTCTTCAGAATAGTTTTGGCCTTGTTCCACCATTTTGTCCATTCCTTTTTATCCAGAATATCTCCAAGCAGCTCTTCTTTAAAATCCTTTATAGAGGCTTCGTTGTTTTTGCTCTTAATTACAATTCTAAGGCCCTTTTCAACATCGTTTAGAATCGTCTCTCTTAATTTTTTCTTATCCTTTGCTTTTAAAAGCCAGATATGGTCTTCCGGAAGAATCTGCAGGCTTGAAAGCGCCATTTGAAGGGTCATAACATGATTGGGTTTGCTTTTGAAATCGATAACCAGAGAATCTTCCTTTACCTCTTTACAGATTCCTATTCCCCATGTCCTGTGGTAAACATAGCTTCCAGCATCAAAGATTATATGTTTTTCGAATGTATCTATTGCAGAATTTATATCTACAGATATATCCTCAAGCCCTGATAGTTTTATATAGTCATCGAGTCTTGAATGGTCTTTGTACTTTTCTCTGTAGCAGGATACAAGTTCATCCCTTGCCTCTTTATCTTTTGGTAGATATGAGAGTATTTTCTTTAGAATATCGATGGCTATATCATACTCGCCTTTATCCTTGTAGTATGGAAATAGAAATGACAGGAGAAATGCAGATTTATCCTCTCCAATTTCCGCTGCTATCCTCTTTTCAGTGGTCATGAAGAAATTCAAGTCCTCAGGTGTTAGTTCTATTAGCTTCAGCCAGATCTCTTCAACAGGGTTATACATACCTTTTTTAAGGTACCTGAGCAGGGCCTTCTTGTAATAATCAACGGCTTCCTCTATATTCCCCTCTTTTTCTTTTATTGTTGCAAGTTTTCTGGTAATATCTGTTTCTTCGTAGTCAATTTTTACAAGCCGCTCCCAAAGGGGTATTAGCTCATCCTCTCTATTCTCATTTACGGCACATTGAATGAGGGCTTCGATGGCATATTTATTTTCACCGTATTTCAGGGTTTCTTTGGCTAAAAATTCGACAATATTAAACCTCTTGTTATCTATAAAAAGAGTTATAAGTTTTTGAATATGTCCCTCATCTAATGCCTCCTCTTCAAAGTTGAGTTTACCGAGTACATAAAGGGCAATGATACTATTTGGCGTATGTTTTAGATGTTCGCTGCACACCTTTCTTATTTCCGAAAGTGTACCTTTTTCCTTTCCTTCTTTAATTTTTT